>CAZVKQ010000018.1:0-13360 GCA_964626985.1 Candidatus Woesearchaeota archaeon
TGAAGTTGAGCAGGAGCTTGTTAAGACAGCGCATTTAATTTTAGAAGCTTATCGGAATGGCTTTAAACCCTGTCCTATTGAGAAGAACTGCGAGTTTTGCTCAGAGTATGTTTATGAGGTCTAGAAAGTTTTATATATAACTTCAACAGGGGGTTTTTTGGTGTTTGAGGCAAAGCTTTAAAAACAGATTTTTTCTTTTGAATTGGATACAGTTGAATAGTTGTGTCTTATAGAAGAAAATGTTTTATTTATGCGAAGTTGAAGATCATGTGAGAGTTGAGCCGAAGCATTTTGGCTTGCCTACTCGCGAGGCCATTGAGAAACAATTAGATGAGAGTTATATAAATAGAGTTACGAAGGAGCTCGGACATGTTATTAGTGTTGTTTCTGTTAATGATATTGAAGATGGAGTTATAATTCCTGGAGACGGGGCTGCTTTTTATAAATCTAATTTTAAACTTTTGGTCTGGAAGCCCGAATTGCACGAATTAGTTTATGGGACTATAAATGACATTACTAATTTTGGGGCGTTTATGCAGATAGGGCCTGCGCAGGGGATGATTCACATCTCGCAGACAATGGAGGATTATGTTTCATTGAGCAAGACAGGAACACTTTCCGGGAAAGCTTCCAAGAGAAGTCTGGCTAAAGGAGACGATTGTATCGCAAGGATAGTTGCAATTAGTTTTAAGGGCGGCGATTTGAGAATTGGATTGACAATGAGGCAGTCTGGCTTGGGCAAATTGCAGTGGCTTGAAGAAGATAAAAAGAAAGCTGATGCGATTGCTAAGAAGGCGGCTAAGGCGACCGAGACTAAAGAAAGTAAGGGCGGAAAGAAGAAGGGGGGGAAGAAAAAATGAGTGGAGGAACAGGAACTGGTTTTGCCATGACAACAGATAATTTGGCAGTAACTAAAGAGATTATTGGTTATATTAAATCTGAATTAGTTGATGGAGATGTTAGAAGCTCTGATAATCTGGGAGAGGTTTTAAGAAGAAGCTCGATTGGTTTTCAAGGGGCTGCTCTTGGATTGGCTGGATTTTTAGAGAGGGAATATGGGGTTCCTTTGGATGAAGCAAGAAAATATAATCCTGATAATTTTGACATTAATGACGTCGCTATTACAGTAGGTAATTATTTAGCTGCTAATCCAAGAGGGGGAGAACAGTATGGCAGATAAAGCGTGCAAGAAATGTAAGGCGATTTATTCCGGGGCTAAATGCCCTAAGTGCGGGAGCACAGAGAGCAGTGCGAGTTTTAAGGGGAAGATTGTCATTTTAAACTCTGAAGAATCAGAGATTGCAAAGAAAGTCGGAATAAAAGAAAAAGGGAGCTATGCTATAAAGACTTAAGATGGAGACAATATTGGACAAGAAAAATGAATTGCTGAAGAGGCGCGAGGTTAAATTAGTTGTTGAGGCAGAGAGCAATCCTGGTTTTCAGGAAGGGGTTAAGATAATCTCTAAGAAGTTTGGCGCTTCTGATGATTTGATTGTTATGAGGGGCGTCAAGGGAAAGTTTGGAAGGCATACTTTTTTGATTGACGCTTTTATTTACGACAGTTTAAAAGATAGAGAGATTTTTCATGGAAAAACTTCTAACTCTCGTTTGAAGGATCAAGCTTCGGGTATGGAAAAAATTGAAGATAGAATTGATAAGAAAGAGACTCAAGCAGAAGTGAAGGAGGCAGGAAAGTAAATGGCACAATTAAAAGGAGGAGCCAGCACAGAGAAGAAGGGGAAGAAAGCCCATAAAAATAAGCTAACTTCAAAGAAATTCAAGCATTATATTGTTTTAGGGGAAGAGGTAAAGAAGGCAAGGATGTGTCCTCGGTGCGGGGGAGGTGTGTTTTTATCTACTCACAAAGATAGATTATATTGCGGGAGATGCCATTATACTGAATTTTTGAATAAAGATGCTGTTTAATAAGATAAATATTTTTGTTAAATGAGGAGCCTTTGGTGCTTCGTACATCCTCTTTAGCTTTCAACGAGGACTAGCCCAAAAGTTTATAAAATATCTTTCTATAAACCTTTATGAACAGGAAAATTATTTTGATATTAGGTTTTATATTTCTTTTATCATTCAGTTTTGTTTATGCTATTGAGGGAAACACATGGGTTGGAGAATCAGAAATAACTATGTTTAAAGGTTGGAATTTAGTAATGGGATTTATCCATCCCAACCAATTAGAAGAACAGGAACTTACAGAGAGCCACATTAAAGCAGTTTTTGCATTCCTTCCTGAAAAACAAATCTATGCAAGAGTTTATCCAAATCCTGAAAAAGATAAATTGTCTTTAATAACTGAAGAAGAACTTTATCAAACTTCTTTGTGGGTTTATTCAGATAAAACTTCCAAAACTGAATTTTGGGTTGATGAGGAATTTTTGCCTTTGGTCAATCGTTCATTTTTACATAGGGGATATAATTTTATTGGAGTAACTTCTGATATGTTGGGAGTTTCTGGCAAGCCAGCATTTAAAGATTTAGTTGGTGATTGCAATGTTGAAAAAGCATATTTCTTTAATCCAGAAGAACAAAACTGGGGTGCTTTTCCAATAGATGAGGAACTTTCAATAGAAGCATTAGGTTTGGGAATGGTTTTAAAGGTTTCAGAAGATTGTAATATGGGAATATCTGGGAGTTCATTTACATCTCTGCCTCAATTTCCAGGAGATTGTGTTGATACGGATGGGGGGAGGAATTATTATCAAAGAGGTGTTACAAGTACAACTTTTGATTCTGTTGGAGAGTCTTGTGTTGGAATAACTAATTGGGATATAGGTTATAAAGTTATTGAAAGTTTTTGTAATGAAAGGGGAGAAATAGAACGAAAAGAGTTTGAATGTCCAAATATGTGCAGAAACGGTGCTTGTGTAAGTGAAGTTAAAGAATTAAGATGTACTGACTCTGATGGGGAAGGAGAACTTAATCAAAATTATAATATTAAAGGAACAACAAACATTTATTTTGGAGATGAGTTATTGGGTGGGGAATCTGATGAATGTGGTCATGGTGTTATAGATAAAAATTCTGTTATAGAGAAATATTGTACAGACTCTGTTGAAGGGGTTTCTATTATGGGGGTCGAGCATCCTTGTCCAAATGGATGTTCAAATGGAGCCTGCATTTAAAATGATAAAGTCAAAAAGAGGAATAGGCGCATGGATATGGACTTTAATAATCCTAATTCTTGTAGTTGTTGGGATTGGTGTTTATCTCTTGCTTTCAAGGGATGGAAGCTCAATAATTTCTGGCAGTAACTCAATACCTCAACCGCCTGCATTACCTTCTGGTTAAATCTTTTCTGAAAGAAGAGTTGATGTTTAGATTATTCATAATGAGCTTTAGTAGAATCAGTATTTAGATATTCAATAAGGAAGGATTCATAATCTATAAAGTGCAAATCCAATATATATTATTAATATTAGATACCAAAGCGCCCAGCCCTTTGTTGCAGGGAAGTGCTTGTAGAAACCTTTGTAGTTTTTCCTGTACCATTTTGCACAGCACCACGCGAGAATGTTTGCTCCGAGAGAGTCAATGAGTAATATATACCAGATTATCGCCTCAATGTTCATAATATGTTTAGTGAGTTTTGGTTTATAAGGGTTTTGATAAAATCAGTGCCAGATTTTAGACTGGATTAATATTCTATTCAAAATCTTAACCCTGGAAGAGGAGGTTTATTCAGCTAAAGTAGAGTGAATAAACGTCCTCTCCTGGGCAAAAAGAGGTGATAATATATTTGAGTAATGCAAGTATTTAAACTTTTCGGTTTGTTGTAACTTCCAGATGAGAACAACGATAACTTGTCCTTTTACAGAGATAAAAATATATGTTTCTATCAGGTTGTTCGTTTAAACATTATAGAATTGTATAAATAGGTATGGTACTTAAGGTTTTCTTATGTATGTTTTTGAGGTTGTTGATAAATATGAGAGGAGAATACATTTATCTAAGGAAAGATGGAGGCATGTTAGGAAGAAGCATCCGGAGGTGTTGGATGAGGGATGGGTAAAAGAGACTTTGTTGCATCCTGATAAAGTAACTGAATCACATCCTGATGAAAGTGTTTATTATTTTTATAAATATTTTAAACATAGGGTTTCTCCTAATAAATTCTTGAGGGTTCTAGTTAAGTATATAAATAGCGAAGGTTACGTTTTGACAGCTTACTTTGAGCCACATATAAGATGACAGATAATTTGTATGAAATATATTATGATGAAGAAGCAGATTTTCTAGAGGTATTTTTCGGAGAGGCCTCTGAATCTTATACTGAAGAGATTGAGCCTGGCGTTTTTGTTAGAAGAGACGAGAAGAGCGATGAAATTAATAGTATAGAAATTCTTGGTTTCGCTAAGAGAAAGGGTTTGTTAAAGCAAATTTTGCAGAGGTTTAATAAAAAGCTGCCGCTAGATATTTCTCTTGCGTCTTAGTTAAAATGTCTAATGAAAAAAAGGAGAAAGTAAGTCAGGAGCAGATACACGGACTGCTCTTTGGAGAGAAGTTGAGCTGGCAGGCGATTATTTACGATTTGATTAACAGCGAACAGCTTGATCCTTGGGATATTGACATTAGCCTGTTGAGCAATAAATATCTGGAGAAAGTTAGGGAGTTTGAGGAAGCTAATTTTTTTGTTTCATCAAAAGTACTTTTGGCAGCGTCTTTGCTTTTAAGAATGAAGTCTGAGATTTTGCTGAACGAGGACATGAAGAGCTTAGATGATATTTTGTTTGGGCGGAAAGAGGAAGGGAAGAAATATCTGCAGGAAAGGATTGAGCTTGAGGAGGATGTGCCTGAGCTGATTCCGAGGACGCCTTTGCCTCGGTTTAGGAAAGTCAGCCTACAGGAACTGATGAGTGCTCTTGGGAAGGCGATTAATACAGAGACGCGGAGAATCAGAAAAGTTGTTTTGGGAAGACAGCACGAGATTGAAGCAGGAATTGCACTGCCCAGAGGGACTATTAATTTGCGCGACGCTATACGAGATGTCTATCATAAATTAAAGGGCTTGTTTTCTAATAGAGATGATAAATTAGCTTTCTCAGAGTTTGTCAGCTCTGACGAGAAATCAGATAAAATAAATAATTTTGTTCCGCTTCTGCATTTGGATAATCAGCAGAAAGTTGTTTTGGAGCAAGAGAGCCATCTTTCAGAGATTCAGATCTGGCTTAAGAAATTGTATGACAAGAAAAACGCGGCTTTATTGAAGCTGTGGGAGAAAGAAGCAGAGGAAGGTTTTGCTGAAGAATTGAAAGAAGAGGGAGTTGTTGAAGAGAGAGTGGACGAGAAGGATTAGTTAGACAGTTTCTTTATTAGTTCGTCTTCCTTGAGTTTTTTCTGCTCGCCTGTCTGCATATTTTTTAGCTTAAACTCTTTTTCAGCTACTTCGTCCGGGCCGACGAAAATTACATAGGGAATTTGTGATGCGTTTGCGAATTCTAATTGTTTTGACGGCGAGCCGAAGGCAGTTATGCACGGAATTTTTGCTTTCCTTAATTTGCCAGCCAGCTTTATTGTTTCTGTCTCTTCTTCTATTGAAATTAATAAAACTTTAACCGGCTTTCTCGGAGTTATTTTTGCCAGCTGCGTAACTCTTTCTAAGCCGAATGAGATTCCAACTGCAGGGATTTCTTTGTTTAGATATTTGCCGACTAGTTTGTCGTATCTGCCTCCAGCAGCTATTGACCCTTTTTGTTCTGTTGAGATTATCTCAAAGATGCTTCCTGTGTAGTATGATAAGCCTCTTGCGAGATAAGGATTAAATTTTACAGTGATGTTTAGGGATTTGCATTTGTTTAGGAGAGATTCTACTTCTTCTGCTCCTTCAAATGCGTTTTCTGTGAAGAACTTTAGGTCTTTTTCCAAGAGTTTGAATAAAGTTATGACTTGGTTTGTTGAGGTATATTTTCTTAAGTTTATCTTTACTTCGTCTTCTCCGATTTTTTCCAGCTTGTCTAATTCGCGCATTATGTTTTCCGGCTTTTCTATTTGGACTGATTCTATTATTGAAGTTAGGAGTTTTCTGTTGTTTATGATTATCTCTGCTTTAATTTTAAGGGCTTTTAGTATGTCTGTAATTAGAGAGATGCATTCAAAGTCAGAGTTTAAATCAGACGAGCCGATTATGTCTGCGTCGCATTGGATGAACTGCCGGAATCGGTTTGTCGCGACGGGCTCGTCTCTGAAGACCGTGCCGATTTGGTATCTGCGGAAAGGCATTTTTATTGTTGGGTTTTGCTTTAGAATTCTTGCTAATTGGAAAGTGAATTCGTATCTTAATCCGAGACTTCTGTTTGCCCGGTCTTTGAGCCTGAAGCGGTCTGATATTGCCTGATCCTGCTGCTCTGTTGATATGGTGTTTGGACGCATTAGCTCGTCGTATTCTATGACAGGAGTTTCAACTGGGAGAAAGCCGTAGAGCCTGAAATATTTTTCAATTACTTCTCTCACTGCCTGCCTTTTCAGAGATTCCGGAGGCAGAAAGTCCCGGAATCCTTTGACTGTGTCTATTTCAATTTTCATCTTAGAAGGTTAAATTGAGGGTATTTATAAGAATTATGTTAATGTCTTAATGATACTGCTTGTTCTAGAATTTTTTTGACTGTTGCTTCTCTGTAAGCATCTGCTAAATATCTTAAGTCTTCATCGTCTTTTAACGGAGTAAATAATCCGTTTTCTTCTATGTATGCAGCTATTTGTTGTGGCAGGCGTTTTATATAATCGTCTGTTAATTCTCCTCTTTGGAATGCTTTTATGAGGATTTGTTTGTAGAAAGTGAGGGTTGTTCTCTGTTCTGCTTGAAGCTTTTCTTCTAGATTAATTGGGTAAGTTTGAACTAAGAGTTTTGCTAATTGTTCTGGGCTTGCTTCATATATTAATGTTTTTAGGTCTTTTGCCATAGAAATCTTGGATTTTGAAGGTATTTAAAGTTTGCTACTTTGGAATTAGAATTAAGCTACTTGTGGTTGTTCTAATGGTTTTTCTAATTCTGATATTTTTCCTAAAATTCTATCTATACTTGCACCTGTGTTTATTAGATAATCTGCTAGGTCTTGTGGCTGTTCTGGAGAACCATTGTAGTTAAAGCAAAGCCTTCCATCTTTCTTCTTTACTGGCCAATATTCATAACTATAAGTTCTAATTGGGCCATAACTTTCATTTTGAATGCACATCCATGACTCTCTTTCTAGGGGTGTTATAATTAATTCTTGGTGACCAAAGCTGCTATGTAAAGTTAATTCCCACCTTCTTTCCATTAGTTTTGGCTTGAGCTCATCTTTTCTATCATAAATCTCTAATAAAGCCTGATTTAGTTTATCTCTATCTATTCCTTGATTTTTTGTTTCTGCCATGGTATTTCTTGATTATTTGTGTTTATATATTTATCTCTGATTTTTTATTTTTTGGAGTAGTGATTATCGCATGTATCTGTTTTCCCAGCTTCTTAAAGAGCTTTCGTTGAATCTTATTGCAGGATTTTTTTTCATTCTTCTTTTTTTAGGTTTGTATAAAGCGCCGAGAAAAAAGCCAAAGAGCATTCCTGATAGGTGAGCAATGTTTCCAGTGTTATCAATTTGGTTTCCTGTCAAGAAGCCGACTGCTCCGAGAATGTCTGCACCTGCCCAAATTATTCCCGCGAGGAAGATTGGCATCGGGAGACCGAATGCCCAGATTGGAAGTAAAGGGCGGACGATTATCAGCGCGCCTATGACTCCGAAGATTGCTCCGCTTGCTCCTAAAGAAGAGGGATAGAAGTTTACTGAAACTATGTTTGCTAAAATTCCTGATACGGAGAAGACTGCTAAAAATCTTCTTGAGTTAATCTGGGATTCTAAGATTGTGCCGAAGAGTGCCAGAGCAAATAAGTTTAGAATTAAGTGTGTTAAACTGCCGTGCAGGAATATCGCTGTCAGAAATCGCCAGGGCTGTGCCCATGATTGTTCGTTTAGGACGAAGAGTTCTGTGAATCCTTTGATGAATAGCTGTAAGATGAAGATTAGAATTATAATTAATGAAATCTTCAATGCATAGAATTTGAATTTTGGCATTTTTTAGCAAGGGTTTTGTGATTTAAAAAGTAATTGTTTTGAGTAGATTAGTTTTTAAGAAAGACTTAAAAAGTAATTTTGATGTTAAATTTAGTCCGCACTAAGAGCCGCGGATATTCGTTATGGCGGATGTAGTATAGTGGCAGTACGTCAGCTTGTGGCGCTGAAAGGGAGTGTTCGATTCACTCCTTCCGCCCTTAGATAGATAAATATTTATATAGGTTAATAACTTGGGTTTGACATGGAGAAACAGACAGTAAATATACCTATTGAAGAGTATAGAGAGTTACAGAGATATAGGGATGTTGATAAGGAATTGTTAGCAGATATAGCTTCAGGTATAAAGGATATTCTTAAGGGAAAAGTAGAGGAAGTTTAGAGATTCTTTAGGATACTTTCTAGCTCATCTTTGTAGATGTCGAGGTTTGTTTTTATTAGGTCTATTTCTTGTTGCTGGGACTTTTTGTTTGTTATGGTAATTAGGAAGATAGAGGAATGTTCTTCATAAACTAAAAATAGTATTCTTTTTCCGTCAAACTTTTTTTCTCTAAAAAATTTGTAGCCTAGGGGTTTTCCTGAGAAGGGTTGTTCTTTAAGGCTCTGTTCGAAATTTATCACCCTATCTTGCTCTGATTTGTCGAGTTTTAATAATTTATTTTTATAATGTTCAGAACGGAAGACTCTAAACCTCTTTTCCATTTTTATTTAGGGAAGTATGGCTTTATTAAATTTTTGAATGACAAAAGGCTTTTAATCTCTTAAATAGAATGACAAAAGGCTTTTAATCTCTTAAATATTAACTAAATAATGGGCTTGATAATAAAGAGGTATCACGGCAATCTTGGCTTTACAGGGATTGCTAAAATGTCTATAGTTGCGTTCTTAGCATCAATGTCTGCAGCTATTGCTGTTTCTGTCTGGGCAATTTATATTGACAGTTTTGTTGATAGTGCTTCAACTGTTGGCCTTATTTCTGCCTTTTTGACTTTTGTCGCCTTTGTTTCTTTTTTTGTGCTTGTGCCCATTATAGAGAAGTTTAACAAGGCGAAGCTTTTTGCCGTTTCCTTGATTTTTATTTCATTGTCTTATTTAGCTTTTGCCTTTGTTGAGAACCTCTATGTTTTTTTAGCCGTCGGTATTTTGGCTATGACTGCTTTGAGCTTGAGAATAATTACCTTGGGCATACTTGTTAAGGATATTTCTCCTAAGAATTCTTTATCAAGGAATGAGGGACTGAAGTTTACTTTTATTAATATTGCTTTTTTATTAGGGCCGTTGATTGCTGCTTATATTTTGGCATCTGAAGGGATTGGGAGTGTTTTCATTATGGCGTCTATTTTTGCTTTCCTCGGGCTTTTGTTTTTTGTCCGCGCCCATATAAATGACAGCGTTAAAAGCAGGAAAATTGATAAAGCTGTTCTGAAGAATTTCTTTTCTTATTTTAAAAAGAAGGAGAGGGTTCTTGTTTATGTTTTGAGCGGAGGGGTTAGCTTGTGGTGGGGAATGATTTACTTGTTTGTTCCGTTGTATATTGTCAGAACCGGACTTGCAGAGTCCTGGGTTGGCTATTTCTTATTTGCCGTCGCTGTTCCATTGATTTTGCTTGAATATTATTTCGCAAAGTCAGCTGGACTGCGCGGATTCAAGAGAATTTTTCGGGCAGGATTTTTAATTGCGGCTGGTTTTGCTATTGGCGCTTTTTTTGCCGGCAATGTTTATCTTGCTTTAACTTTGCTGATCTTCGGAAGCATAGGGCTGGCGATGCTTGAGCCGACATTTGAGGCATATTTCTTTGATGTTTTGAAGAATAACAGAGAAGAGTATAAGTATTATGGGCCTTATAACACGACATTTGATGTTTTTGATATTCTTGGAAAAGTTTTGGGCTCCTTATTATTAATATTCCTTCCTTTCAAATTTATCTTCCTGCTATTTGGGGGCTTGATGTTCTTGATGTTTCTCTTGAGCTTTTTTGTTAAAGATGTTATTGAAGCAAAACTCGGAAAGAAGCACAGAAAAATATAATTAGTTTTAACTGTTTTACTTTTTATGAGATATGCAGAGAAAGTTATTAATCAATTAAATGCACTGGGGCGCGCTGGTTTTGAGGAATGCAATTTTTTGGAGGAAAGGCCTGATTATGCTACCCTTCTTATTGAAGGGAGAAAGAAATTGATATTGGCTTTGGAGAGAGATAAGTTCTTGTTTGAGTTTTGAGAATGGACTTTCTGCTTTTCTTAGATTTATTGAATTAGGAGATTATGGCGATGGAAGGAGTTGGTATGTTGCAGAAGTTGTTCCATATAATTTTATTCCGCGCAGAGATTGGGAAAGAGCTAGTGAGAGTACTTGCAGAGACTGCCGAGGGTTATTAAGAATTTTAGGATGAAGAGAAATGGGCGTTGAAAAGATACTTAGCGCATTTCTTCTGAAGGGAGAGGGATAGGCTTACCATCAACATATTCAACTTTAATAGGCCTATATTCTCTAGAAGCACGTTCACGTCTAGACCAATTCATGAACATACCTTCAAGCTCACCAGGATCGTCGCACAAACCTAAAGGTAGAAATCCAATTCCATTCTGGACACCAACACCGTATTTATGTTCTTGTCTCAACTTGGCTCCTATATTTATCTAATTTACACAGAACTAATTTTTAAAATTTTCTATAACCCCAAAACTTATATACCCTAATTTCCATCAAACTAAATCAGGGAGGAAGCAATATGGAAAGATTTGGGGGCGGCGGCTTCAGAAGAGATTTTGGCGGCCCAAGACAAATGCACAAAGCGACTTGTTCAGAATGCGGCAAAGAATGCGAAGTTCCATTCAAGCCAACAGAAGGCAAGCCCGTCTTTTGCAAAGACTGTTATAGAAAGAAAAAAGGATTCTAACTAATGAACAATCACTATAATTTTTATTTTTTATTATTAATAATTTTACTACTTAATATGATACTAAATCTGCGGATAGTTTTATAAAATATTCAAAATTAAGAATATTATGGAAGGAACTCAATACTTGAGAGAAAAATTAAGGGAAAGATTAGATAACATTGGAAAAAAAGACACAACAATAACAAAAACATTACTATGGCATTGGATTACTGAGCATATTGCTATAGCTCACCGCGTTGCTTTACTAAACAATGAAATGAATAAGGCAGATTTTGCTAATCGTGCTTTAAAAGTAATTAAAGGAGTATCTGACCAAGAACTATCTCCAGAAGAGCAGGCAGACATAGTGGCAAAAATAAGATTGAGTAGTGTATCAATAAATAATATTCTTTATCACAATGGGATGCCAGAGAGTTACTTTTATGCAGACCCTCCATTGCAGGATTATTCAAGAAGCAACAGAATTCTAATAACAGGTGAACCATCTCGTCTTTACCATCTTCTCATTAATGAATCTCTTAACCCTCTGGAACTTTCTCAAGAATTTAAAATATCAAAAGACTTAGCAATCAGACTAAAAAAAGCAAAAAAAGAAGATATCAGTCTTTCACTAAGACGCATTTCTTCTTTCTGGGAATCATTCTTCAATGAAGATAACTTCCTGGACAAACCAGTATCTGTTCCTGAACTAATGATATCAACAGGATTCATGAGAAACTATAATTATATTGGTGGAGAAACACTAAATGTAGGACCAAGACTAAGAGAAATCGCTCAGAGGTATCAAATTGATTTTGAATTAATTCCATCCTTCTGTATATAGTTTTTTATCAATCCCAATATTTATTAACACTTCTCCCTTTTTTAAAAAATGATAAAAGAGGCGAATCTATTTTATACAAAAACTCCGGAGCAAGTCCTAAGAAAACTCTCTTCAACAAAGGAAGGTCTGACAAGAGAAGAAGCACACCAAAGACTAAGGCAATACGGGCTGAACGAAATCCCGGAAAAGAAACAGCCTCCCTTAATCCTACTTTTCTTAAAGCAATTCAACAGTGTTTTCATTTACATTCTTATAATTGCCGGGTTAATTTCCTACTTCTTCAGCAGTTTATTGGACGTAACAGTCATAGCAATAATTATTGTAATTAATGCTTCAATAGGTTTCTTCCAGGAACACAAGGCGGAGAAGTCAATAAAAGCACTCAAGAAGATGATTATAGATAAAGCAAAAGTTTATCGCTCTTCACAGTTATTGCAAATCCAGGCAAAATTTCTTGTCCCCGGAGACATAATTCAGTTAGAGGAAGGAGACAGGATTCCGGCAGATGCGAGGTTAATAGAAGCAAAAAATTTCAGAACAGTTGAATCATCTTTGACAGGAGAATCTCTTCCAACAGACAAAATAATAAAGCAACTGCACGAAAATCTCCCTCTCGGCGACAGAAGAAATATGGCTTGGCTCGGAACTTTCGTCGCTTCTGGCTCTGCAAAAGCAGTAGTCACAGCAACTGGGAAAAACACAATCATCGGCTCTCTTGCACAGCAGATAGGAGAGATAAAAAGAAGGAGAAGCCACTTCAGAAAAAAAACAGACGCACTCGCTTTATACATGGGGCTATTTGCAGTTATTGGCGCATCAATAGTTTTTTTAGTCGGATACTTCATAAGGGGCTTTGACTTTCCTGAAATGTTTCTCTTCACAATTGCTTCTCTGGTTTCAGGAGTTCCAGAAGGGCTCCCGGCAATATTGACAATCGTTCTCGCAATCGGCGCCTTTAAAATGTCAAGAAGAAATGCACTAATAAGAAAACTATCGGCAACAGAAACTATTGGCGCGATAAATACAATAATCACAGACAAGACAGGCACTCTGACTCAAAACACAATGACAGTAGAAAAAATAATTCTTCCCGGAGAGGCGGAAATATCTGTTACCGGCTCTGGATGGAATCCGGAAGGAGAATTCATCCAAAAGAACAAATTAATTATTCCGTTAGAAAAGCCAAACCTCTCAAAGCTCCTCCATATCGCAGCAGTATGCAACAAAGCAACAATTCTAAAAAGAGAAAACTCGCATACCCATTACAAAATAATCGGCGACCCAACAGAAGCATCTTTAGTAGTCTTGGCGGAAAAAGCCGGGATAAAAAAATCGCTGGTATTAGAAAAGGAAAGAATTCTGGACGAGATTCCATTCAGCCCACAGTTAAAATACCGCGCCTCTCTGGCAAGACTGTCAGAGAAAAACGGGGAAAAACAAATTTACACTATAGGCTCCCCGGAGTCAATATTAGACCACTCCTCACAAATATTAAAAAACAAAAAACTAATCCCACTAACATCAAAAGAAAAAAAGGAAATAGAAACTCAAGTAGATTATCTGGCTAAGACGGCAATG
>CAZVKQ010000019.1:0-13330 GCA_964626985.1 Candidatus Woesearchaeota archaeon
ATTGAAGAAGAAGCCCGTTATGCCCGAAGTATCCTGCGGAATTATTCCAATTCCAAGATATGCCTGCCCTTCTCTTTCATCTAACTGAAGAGTGTAAGAGCGCTCTTCTACATTATTTGTTCTTATTGATTCCTGATAAAGTGTTTTTATTTCTATTGTGTCTCCTGGCTCATGCGAGTGAATTACCTCTCTTAGCTCTTCAAGGGATTTTGTTTTTTGTCCGTTGATTTCTGTGATTGCTCCTTCAAGTCTTGAGTTGAATGCTGGGGAGTCGTCAAATGCCTGCACATTTGGGGCTTGGCTTTCCAGCGCCAGCTTTAGGGCTTGGGGTGTTGTAAAATAGTTTAAGCTGTTTATTTTTATTTCTGTGAATTCTTCGTCCCCTAGTTCTAATGCTTGAGGGATTTGATTTATGAATGAGATTTCTATTCCATTAACTTCTTGTATTTGTGATATTGGAATTGAGGATGTTGCGTAGGCGTTGAAGTTCACTCCGACTGGAGTAAATGAAGAGATGAAGAAAAGCCAGAATATTAATCCGAAGATAATTGTGAATAGGACGTTTGCGAATGTTCCTGCTGCTAGAATTGCCATTTGAGGAAATTTTTTTGCTTTCTGCATGTCTTTTTCGTCTTGTTCAACGAAGAACGCGATGAATGGGCCGAGAAAGCCAAAGCCTGTTGAGTGCGCTCTGATCTTATTTAATCGCATGAAGATTCCGTGAGCGAATTCGTGCGGAATAGCAATTATTGCAATTATGATTATCCAGTATGTGAAATTGAATGAGGGGAGAAAGTCTATTTTGAATATGTCTGGGAGATAGGGGACTAGGGGAATTAGAACAGGAATTTTCAGAGCTTTGGCTGCTATCGGCGATGTTATGTAAAACCAGGAGAATTTTATCAAAAGCCATGTCATTGATATCATTAATGCAAATCCAGATAAGACGATTAGGTATTGCAGTGGTTTGAGGAGCTTTGCATATTTCTTTGCAAACTTGTCCATGAATTTAACTCCTATTTGAGTTTTGTATAGATATAAGAGGCCTTGTCTCTCTACTTTTTTCCTTCTTGTATAAAGGAAGATTACCACGGCTAAAGAGAATATTATTAAGAATGCTATATCGTATAGGGTGAATGCGTTAACCATCTTTTCATTTCTTTCTTATTGTTCTGAAAGCGTGTGAGCCACATTTTCTGCAACGGACTTTTCCGGAGAGGACTCTTACTGCCTGCGTCCGCATCTTTGCAGAGCAGTCCTTACATATAAAGACGTTTGCGAAAAGCCTTTTTTGTGCTATTGGGATTTTAGTTGCCATGGTGTCTTACTCCCTGTTCTAATTCCCTAAGAGATTGGTAGAAGTCCCTTAATGCATGATATGTTGCAAGTCCTGCAATACCGGACGCTACTGTTGATAGCGCTGTTACTGCTGTTGATATGTAAGGGTGTTCCTGCCAATTAGTGCAGAATATACCATATACTGGGCCTGATAGTGTTATTACTGTCGGCAGACCATATTCAATTAGTTTATGCTTTAAGCTTCTAGTTAGGGGCATGGTTTGATTCTCCTTAATTCCTCTTCTTATTCGTGGGCTTCTCTCTCTTGTCGCTTGGATTCTGCATGTCATTATAAAGTTCTCATTATTTTCTTTTTACCTTCAATGTCCCAGTATTCTACTTGTTTTTCCGGCTGTAAATCAAGCTTGATTTCTTCCTGATATGGCAAGTCCAGCGTTTCATAGGACTCTAAATCCATTACTGAAGCAGTTGATTCTGAAACAGAAAGAACCTGGGCTTTTCTCTTTTCAATTAGGGGGACGTCAAATCTTTCGTGGCCCGGGACTGCGACTACTTTCTTTTTTCCTGTGAAGATTTCTTTTGCCTCTATTCTGCATTTTGCGGCGCCGTGCTTTCCTGTTTTTGAGATGTCGTTTGATTTTACTGCACAGGCCTCTCCGTCAATCATTATCACAGAACCTGGCCTTGCGTGAGTTGCGTCAATTATTTTTAAAACCATAAGTGTTAGTAAAGGGGAACGTTTATAAAGATTTCCTTCGCAGAATTTTGAGCAACGCGGTTAACTGTTTTGTACTGGGACTAGATTGAACGGCAGCTTTTTATTTATTCTTTGCATTATTTGTTTTAGGATTTGCATTCGCGTTTTGAAATCTAATATGCCAACGTTTTTTATTTCTTTTGAATCTATGTCTCGAGTTATGAATATTCCCTCTTCTATCTCTTCTGTTGTGCCTTCTGCTGCCGGTTCACCGAAAGAAATTTCTAGGAAATCTCCTTCTTCGTCGTAATAAATGTCGTATACATTATCTTCGTTCATTTTATTCTTGTCTCTTGGTATGCTGATTTGATGTAGCCCTCGCCGTTTTTATATTTAACTATTACTAAGATGAAACGATTTGGTGCTCTTAAATATTTATAATGTTTGTAATAGTACCCTTTATTTAAAGGCTTATTGATTATTTTGTCTGGATTTTGAATGGTGTCTTTTATTTCTTCTTCGTACTTAATCATATAGGGATGTCTTAGCATAATGTGTGTCCAGGTCTTCTTGGACATGATTATTTTCTTCCCTGTTTTATCTGTTATTTCGAATAGTGAATTTGTTTTAAGAGGATGAAAGTATTTTTAAAGGCTGTTTTTATTTAGTTTGCATGGATGAGAAAGTTAAGAAAGGCGACTTACCAGTCTCCTCGCAGAAGGGGGGAACAGTACAACGAGGAGACTTTGTAGAATTGAAGTATACTGGGTATAGCAACGGCGAGGTTTTTGATTCTAATGTTGAAGAGGATTTGAAGAAACTTGACCCAGAAGCTAAAGTAAAGAAAAGCATTATTATCATTGGGAAGGGGATGGTTGTTCCGGGTTTGGATAGGGATTTGGAGGGAAGAGAAGTTGGAAAGGATTGTGAGGTTGTTGTTAAGCCGAAAGATGGTTTTGGGGAGAGACGCCGGGAATTAATAAAGGTAATTCCTTTGAAGGCCTTTACAGAGAAGAAGGTTAATCCGCAGCCAGGGATGACTCTGGCCTTAGATTATAATATTGTTAAAATAATTGCTATTTCAGGGGCTAGAGTAACGACTGATTTTAATAATCTGCTGGCTGGAAGGGAGCTGACTTACAAGTATAGAATTGTTAGAAAGGTTGAAGATATTTCTGAAAAGACTAAGGGTTTGTTTGAGGGCTTATTTGGATTTGTTCCTGAATTTTCTGTTGAGAGGGATAGGGTTATTATGAAAGGACCTAAGGCAATGGAGGAATTTGTGAAGAGTTTTAAGGATAAGTTTAAGAAATTGATGAAGTTGGACTTGGCGTTTGAGGAAGTTAAGGAGGGGCCTAAAGAGAAGGGTGATGAGGAGAAGGAAAAGAATGATGATGAGAATAATAAGTAAGATGGTGAAGAGAAAAAGAGGAAATAACTAAATATCTATTAATTCTTCTGGTTTCATTATTTTAATTCCTCTGAACTGCTTTACTTTAAGAAGATGTTTGTCGTATGTAATTATGTAGTCTGATTTTGAGGCTAGGGCACATTCAATGATTTTGTTATCATCTGGGTCTTCTTTTATTATTTCTAATTTTTCTTCTGGTTCTATTAAATTTGTAAAGTCTATAACTTTTTCTATTATTCTATTGGCTTCTTCTTTGTTGTATTTGAAGTCTCTTTGAAGCACTTCGGCAAACTCTTATAGGATTTCTTTAGTTGTGAAGATATTTGTATTCGCTTTTATTAGTTTTATTAGTGTTTTGTGCGCAGCGCTGTTGTCCAATTGAGTAGCTGAAATTAAAAAGTTAGTGTCTGGTGTGACATTCATTTTTTCTTTTCTTGTCTGATTTTTTGCACTAATGAAGGGACGTCAGTTTCTTTTATGTCTAGTTTTTCTGCTCTTCTTCTTCCTTCTCTAGCTATTTTTTCTAAGTCGTTGATTAGGGCTTCTTTTGAAGGTGTTTGTATTTTTTTTAAAACTACAGAGTCCTTGCTACCTATGATGGCAAAGATGCTTCCTTCGTGCGCATTTAATTCGTCTCTTATATGCTGTGGTATGACAACCTGCCCTTTTGACGACATTTTAATTATTTCTACTATCATTTTATCTTCTTATTGTAAGAATATCTTATTTATAAATTTTTATGTATTGGTTAGATTTATTAAAGAATAGATTTAAAAGTAAAAAAGAGTGAGTGATAGTATGGAATGGAAGAATTCTCTCTATAGTTTAATAGGGGGGGTAATAGGCTTTATTATTTGGGTTCTCTTTTTGGAGTTCTTTCTATGATAGTCGACACTTTTCTCTTAGAATCTTTAATGAGGCCCTTTTCGGAGAAGGACTTAGCCCATATATCGGGTTAGGTTCTCTTTTACTTCTAATTATTGCTGGAATAATAATCGGATGGATTATTGGAAAGATTAAAGGAAAAAATAAATCTAATTTAGTGAGTTCTAAGAGGAATAAGAAAGTATAATAATCCTTATAAAGAATGCAAAGTTGTTCATTAAATGGCAGTAGTAGATGATATATTTATAGAAGAGGCAGGCCCTGAAGCAAGGGATGATTCTATTGACAGGGAGCTGGAGAGCCTTCTGCAGAAGCAGAGCACTCGTGTAAAAGTGGTTGGGTGCGGGGGTGGGGGAGGGAATGTTGTCTCAAGGATGAAGGAAATTGGAATTAAAGGAAGCGAAATAATCGCAATTAATACTGATGCGCAGGATTTATTGTATACTAATGTTGATTCAAAGATATTAATAGGAAGGGAATTAACTCACGGGCTTGGGGCTGGAAGCAATCCTAAAATTGGAGAAGAAGCTGCTAAAGAATCAGAGCAGGAAATAAGAAAGAAAATTCATGAGAGCGATTTGGTTTTTATTACTTGCGGTTTGGGGGGAGGAACAGGGACAGGAGCTGCTCCTGTTGTTGCTGAAATTGCCAAGAGAGCCGGAGCTTTAACAATTGGGGTTGTTACTTTGCCGTTTACTGTTGAGGGGCAGAAAAGAATTGAAAACTCCCAATATGGCTTAGAGAAACTGGCTTCTATTGCAGATACCCTAATAGTTATTCCTAATGATAAATTATTAGAGATTGCTCCTGAACTGCCAATTCATACTGCTTTCAAAGTTGCTGACGAGATTTTAATGAATTCTGTCAAGGGGATAACTGAGCTTATTACTAAAGCCGGCCTGGTGAATCTTGATTTTGCAGACATAAAAGCCGTAATGTCCAACGGGGGCGTTTCCTTGATTGGAATTGGGGAGAGCGACAGCGAGAATAGAGCCAAAAATGCTGTTGAGAAGGCAATTAATAATCCTTTATTGGATGTTGATATTACCAACGCCTCTGGAGCTTTAGTTAATATAGTCGGAGGGAATGATATGTCTCTTGACGAATATAGGGAGATAATGGAAATTATTGGAAAGAAGATTGCCCATGATGCCAAGATTATTTCAGGGGCGCAGATTTCTGCCGACATGGACAAGACTATCAGGGTTTTGCTGATTGTTACTGGAGTTAAAAGCACGCAGATAATGGGAGCTTCTACGCTAGATAAGTATAGTGATGGGAATTTGGAGAGTGAGCTTGGGATAAACTTTGTTGAGGAGTGATATGGACGATTACTGATGGTGTTTCAGGCGAGTTTTTAGAATATTATCATATTTTGTTAGATAAAAATTATTCTGGATTTTTTAGTAGATGGAGAAAGAGATTGCGTAGAAGAGATGCGCAAGAGATTGGTTTGATGCTGCATAATTTAGCTATGCTTTCTATAGTTGGCCCTTATGAAATCAGAAGAGGGGTCAGAGAAAGAAGGGCTGATATTATTGATTATATTTTTGAAAGATTTCCTAAAACTAAGTATCGGGATTTGGATCCTAGCTGGGAGCTGGAAAGGAATTTGAAGGCTGCCGTTCTTTGAGGAATAGTTTTAAAAATGCCTAAATTCTTGAATAAGTATGGGAAAGTTAATGTCATTTTTCTTGCAGAGCAAGAGGGTCTGGCATGTTTTGAAAAAGCCGTCTGGTTTAGAGTTTAAGACGATTGCGAAAGTTTCTGCAATAGGTATTTTAGTTATTGGTGCTATCGGATTTATTATTAGTGACGGAATTAAAATTATTTTTGGATAGGAAGATTTTTAAAGCCAGCTTATTGAGATAAACTATCGCACTACATCCTTGAGCTTTAGGATTTCTCGGAGTTTGAGGCATAGGTAGGAGATAAAATGAATGTTAAAGAAGCAATAGAAGAATTGAAGAAGTCTAAAGAAAGGAAGTTTGACCAGACAGTTGATCTAATTGTAAATTTAAAAGGTGTTGATGTTAAGAAGAGCAACATATCTTTAGTTATTGATGTGCCTAATAAGATAAGGGAGAAAAAGATCTGCGGTTTTCTAACTCGGAAGTCTGATAAAGTTAGAAGTATTTTAGAGCCGGATTTTGCAAAGTACAGGGACAAGAAGGCATTGAAGAATTTAGTTGATGAGTATGATTTTTTTGTTGCGGCTGCGCCCCTGATGCCGAAGGTTGCAACGACCTTTGGGAAATTTCTTGGGCCTGCTGGAAAGATGCCTTCTCCGCAATTGGGAATATTAAATGATGAAAACTCCGAGAGTATTCAGAAAGTTCTGGATAAGATTGGGAAGTCTGTCAAAATCAGAGTTAAAGAGCCAAGCGTGAAAGTTGCAATTGGAAAACAAAGAATGAATGATTCACAAATTAAGGAAAACTTTGATGCAGTATATACTGGAATTGTCAATGCTCTTCCTGTCAAGAAAGATAATGTGAAATCTGTTTTATTGAAGCTGACTATGGGCAAACCTATAAAGATGGAGGTTAAATAGAATGGGGAATGAAAAACCAAATAGTGAGGGTGTTATAAGCAAGAAGAAATTGGTTGAGGCTTTGGCTGAAAAGATAAGGAACAGCAAGACTGTTTTGATTGCTTCTATTAAGGGATTGCCGAGCGCACAGTTTCAAGAGATTAAGAAAAAGCTAAGAGGCAAGGCAGAAGTAAGAGTTGTGAAGAAATCTGCTGTTTTGAGAGCGATTGAAAAAGTTGAGAAAGGGGCTGTTCAGAATTTGAAGGAGAAGATTGGCGCTGATGTTGCCTTGTTTTTTTCAGAATTGGATGCCTTTGAATTGTCCGGGCTTTTGAGCGAGAACCAAAGCTCGACGAGAGCCAAGGCCGGAGATGTTGCTCCAGAAGACATAAAGATTGAGCCAGGGCCGACGTCATTAATACCTGGGCCTGCAATTTCTGAATTAAGCAGTGTTGGATTAAAAGTTGCTGTTGAAGGCGGAAAGATTGCGATAAAGCAGGGAGCTACTGTTGTTAAATCCGGGGGAGAGATTAATGATAAAGTTGCCGGCGTTCTTGGGAAATTAGGAATTGAACCCATGAAAGTCGGCTTTGAGCCTATTGCGGCTTACGACTCTGCTTCAGACAGAGTTTTTGTTGGAATAAAGATTGACAGGAAGAAAGCTCTTGAGGAGTTGAGAGAGGCACTTGGAAAAGCGCTTGGATTTGCTGTCAATGTTGAGTATTTCAGCAAAGAGACTATTGGATACTTTATTGCTAGGGCAGGAGTTCAGGAGAAGGCGTTGAGCGCCTTGACTGAAAGAAGAAGTGCTGAAGAAGGCAGGGAGGAAAAGAAAGATGAATAGTATTGAAGATTTATATTCTCAATTAGGATGTTGTAAAACTGACTTAGATAGATTAAAATTAATTGATAAAATTTATTATTTGGAATTTGAAAGATATAGAGAGAATAGGGATGATGTCCTGGAGATATTAGAAGGGCTTTTGGTCTGGACTATTCAGTTAAGGTGGAATGCTCAAAACAATGATAAGGAGGATGCTTCATAATGGAATATGTATATGGCGCACTGCTCTTGCATAAGCTCGGCAAGGAAGTTAACGAAGCTAACTTAAAGAAAGTTATAGCTGCTGCAGGAGTTGAAGTTGACGAAGGCAAAATTAAGAGCTTAATTGCTTCTTTGAAAGGCGTTGACATTGCTGCTGAGCTTGAGAACGCGAGCGTTGTTAGTGCTGGAGCTGCGAGCGGAGCTACGCAGGCAGAGGCAAAGGAAGAGAAGAAAGAAGAAGAACGGCCTACTGAGTCAGCTGCCGGATTAGGCGCGCTCTTTGGATAACAATAGTTAAATAAATACAAGGGATTTTTACTTAGATATATCTGTGGCAGTGAGACATATTTTAAAATCTGGAAGAAGAAAAGCAAATAATAGAATTAATAGGCAGCATCGCAAAAATAAAACTGGTATGTTCAGCCCTGATTTTAATCAGTTTCGCAGAAAAGGCGGAAGAAATTCTGCTATTAAAAGAGGTTATATTCCTTATGATAGTGAATTGAGATATACTGAATTTGGCTTTATTGACGAAGGAGAATATATAATCTTCTTGAGAAGGTCCTGCAATTATTCTTGGAATGAAACAATAGCTAGGAGCAACAGCGTATTCGGAAATAATAGAAATGCTAATATCTTCAGGACGAATTATAATGGAGATAATTGGGAATGGAAATGGCTGTTGAATTTATGGTGATTGGAAAAGCTTAAAAGTATAGATATTGGAAATTTATATGGGGCGTATTAGAAGGCCTTTGCTTATTAGAATTGACGGACATGAATTTAGGCAGGTTTTTCCGATAGATGGAAATCTTTTTGTTGAGGATACTAGGGCGGGGGATGAAGGGTTTCTTCCATTATTAAAGGACAGGCGCGGCGAGGGGATTAATGTTGTTAGAGTTGAACTTGATAGACATTTTAAGAGTGAGATTTATGAGATAGATTTTGCAAGGAAGAGCTTCTCTAAGAAGATTCGGGCTATTCCTACATTAGGTTCATTATTAAAAAACTATATTGAAGGGCTATTAAATGATAATGAGAATATTTCTAAATATAATGGAATAAAAATTTGCAGGGCTACTGATTATATTATAAGAGAAAGTGACCATGATTTTGGTGATTTTACATTGAATAGGGCAAATCCTTCTTTTTATTTTGTTAGATATTATACTCTTCCTATTTCTCCAGTGACTGAAAGAGATGCTTATGGGCCTTTGTTTAATTTCCCTCAAGGATTTGAGAATAGAGCATTTGAATTTAGCCCTTTGTGGGGGCCTTAGAAAACGCCGACGGGAGGAATCGAACCTCCATATCCCGAAGGAAGGTGGTTTGCTTTTATTGGCTATTCAAGACCACTGGGCTACCACTGCCCAACGTCGGCATGAGAATAATTAAGAAAATATGCTTATAAAGCTTAGCAATTATTTCTATAAATAAGGAAAGATTTAAAAAAGTTGTTCTAAGAATATTTTTATGATATCAAGAAACCCTGTTGATTTTAAGATTAATGAGAGAAGATATCGCGAAGTATTTAGGAATAGAAGAGATTGCTTAGTTGTAACTGGATTGAAAAGCGATGGTTTATATGCACAGGGATTAAAACTTTCAGATGGGAGAATTTTGTCTGCTGTGAATGTAATAGTTGTCGAAAAAAGTCAGCCTTATGAGTTAAGAATGGTAGCTGATGAAAAAGGTGAAAGAAGTATAGAGCATTATCTTGGGGGTGAACTGGAAAGATTATCTCCAGAGGATAAATTTGTTGGAAGGGCTAACGGAATAATTTTTCTTGGTGAAGGTGGATTTAAAGGTCATAGTAAAAAAAGACAAAGAAGAGAGATTGTGAGATATATTACTTTTGAATTGTGTAGGTATATAATCCCTGAGATAATTGTGCCTCAAGAGATAAGGCTTATTTGATTTTAAAACTTGAAAAACTTCTTCCAAAAGGAACGATGCTTAATTGATTGGGAAATTTCTTCGTTTGGCTCTATGACTTCGTATTTTATTTCCGGCTTTATTTCAAGAACCGGGGCTTTTTTTGCCAGCTCTAAATCTAACTTTTTCAGGGCTTTTTCAACTTCAATCTTTGAGTATCCCTGATTCATCAGCGCCCAACGCAGAGACTCTTTTGTATATCCTTTTTTTAGATTTTTCTCCAGGTAAGATACCAGCTCGTCTATCAGGAGTTTTCTTCCCATAGTTAAAGTGAAACTGCATTATATATAAGGATTTATATTTATTCCTTGAATAAGCTGCTGAGGGTTTTTTCTCTATATGCCTTAAGTATAGTCAGGAAGTAGACTATTATCAGAGGACCAATAATAAGCCCCATTATTCCGAAGACAAAAATTCCGCCTATCATTCCTATTAGAACTGTAACTGAAGATTGTTCTGTGCGCTTTGCTACTATGTATGTTCTTAGTATGTTGTCTATTGTAGATGTTATCAATAAATTATATACGAGGTATAATATCCCTACAAAGAGGTTTGCTGTCAGCAAAAGATAAACTGTTATAGGCACCCAAATAAGCCCAGGACCAATTATGGGAATTATTCCAAGTATAACTGCTAAGAAAGTAAGGAAGAATGCGTTGGGGACGCCGAAGAGTATGAAGCCAATCCCTGCAACAATGCCCTGAACAAACCCGACTATTATCTGCCCATAAATTATTGAATCTGTTATTCTCCTGAATTTATGAACAAGAAGGGAATTCTGCTCTTTGGATAGGGGAGATATTTCAGAGGCAAATTTTCTTAGCTTTTCTTCGTCTCTTAAGGAAAAGAAAAAGACAAATGCTATGACAAAAGCGTGAAGCAATAATATTGGGAAGTTAAGTATTATGTTTACTAAAGAATTTAGAGTTCCGGAAGAAAGCTTGCCAACCAGATTTGTTAAAGTTGTTGAGAGCTGATTTATGAATTCATCCGAGCCTTCTGGAAATATTGAAGAAGCCACTCCTGACAAGTCTATGTTTTGAGAATACTTGTATAGTTCAAAAGCCTGCCGTGCAACTATTGGAACCAGAAGGACAGTTAATCCTATTAAAGCCAGGATTACTATAAAACTTACTATTGATGCGGCGGTATTCTTCTCTTTTACATACTTTAGGGTAAACTTATAGAAAGGATGAAATATATACGCTAACAGAAGGCCTCCGATGATAGAAAAGATTATCGGCTTAATTAGGAGGAAAGTTAATGCGGCAAATAAAATAATTAAAAATAATATAATTAATTTTTTTATTGTTGTATCGTTAAGCTCCATTTATTATAATAGATTGATTAGTATATAAATTTCTCTAATGAAAAATTTATAAATGGTTTTATTTTAGTAAGCGGATGGAAAGTTTTTTGAAGAAGATTGTTTTGGGAAATTTTGATAATGATAATAGGATGTATTTTCTTAGATTTGGCAAGGGAGATTATAAGAGGAGGTTTTTGATTAG
The DNA here is from genome assembly GCA_964626985.1 of Candidatus Woesearchaeota archaeon. GTDB lineage: Archaea > Nanobdellota > Nanobdellia > Pacearchaeales > GW2011-AR1 > CAZVKQ01. The sequence continues at coordinate 11,317 of CAZVKQ010000019.1, forward strand.
TTTTACTAAAGGGGCGAAGGTTAAGATAAGAGGAAGTTTTGAGTGGGCGAATGATTTTGTGAATTTTGTCAGGGAGAATAAGGACTTGAAGTTTTCTGGAATGGTCTTGTCTAAGGACAAAGTAGCCGGGCTTGAAGGAAAGAAGAAGGGAGGTACTTTTATTTATGAAGTTTCTGAATCAAGTTTGAAAGAGTTTGAGAATCCTTATTATTATTTATTGAATTGCAATGACGAAGAAATTGTTTTAAAGATAAAAAAAAGTTTGCCCAAGCCGGGGAAGGATGAGGGCAAAATTGATGATAAGTTCTGCTCTTTAGATTTGGATTTGAAATACTGGGATGCTTTAAAGGATGCTTTTTTCTGGGATTTTCCAGATTGCAAGAAAGCGAGTATTGAACACGAGATTGTTATTGATTCTGTAGATATTCCTTCTGGAGTTTCTGCTGATAAAGTTAGGGAGTTGGCGAAGAGGAAAGGCAAGTTAATTAGAAGGATTAATTGCGACGGCAAAGAAATTGTTAATGAGTATGATTTAGAAGTTTAGAGTTTTTATTGATTCTTAACAATATCTCTATTAAATTTGGAAAGGTCAAACTCTATTGGTAGATTAAATTCTATGTCTTTTGTATGTGAGCGCTTTCTAAAATCTAGGATTCCTATGCTCTTTATTTCTTTTGTCAAATTATCTATTCTTATAAATACGCCTGGCTCAATCTCCTCTGCATAGCACTTTGTAGGGACCCCTATAGAAATCTCCAAGAAATCTCCTTCTTCATCATAATATAAACGAGTTTTTTTGTTCATTTTATTCTAGGTGTGTAAAACGATGTTATGACAAAACCGTGTCCATTTAAATAATTAACTATTACTATGAGGAATTTGTCTTGTGACTTTCTGTTTTTGTATTATTTGTAATAATAATGTTTTGTTCCTTCGTAAAGTCGAGTTATCTTTGTTGGAGTCTCTAGAGTTTCTTTTATTACTTCTTCATTCTCAATCTCGGGGTGGTCTACCCTAATGTGGCTCCATTGTTTGCTTGTTAGCCTGATTTTTCTTCCTGTTTTGTCTACTGTGTCAAATACAATTCCCATCTTAATACTCAATCCCTTCTCTAGCTAGAATTCCTTTGTCGAAGGGGTGTTTTATCTTTTTTACTTGTGTTACTAAGTCTGCTTTTTCAAATATTTTTTTTAATGGAACATGGCTTCCTGTTAGGATTAATTCCTTGTTTTTCGGCTTATTTTCTATTAGTTGTATAACTTTATCTTCTTTTAACAGGCCTAATTGAACTGCGTAGAGAATTTCGTCGGCGATTATTATTTGATGGTTTTGCTTTAGGGAATTTGAAAGATAGTTGAATGCCTCTTCGACCGCTTTGATATGATGGGGTTTGGGGGAGCCGATTACCCATGCTCCTGCTCCGAATCTTTTGTATGAGAAGTTCTGGAATTTTTCAAGTGCTTTTATTTCTCCGGGGAGATCTAATTGCGCGTCTCCTGAGCCGTTTTTCATGAACTGGACTAGATGGACCTTGTAGCCAGAGCCGCAGGCCCTTAGAGCTGTTCCTAAAGCAGAGGTGGTTTTTCCTTTTCCGTCCCCCCAAAAGACTTGGACTAAGCCTTGTTTTATTTCAGCCATTGAATTATATTGGAGAGGAAGTTTATAAAAATAATGAAAGGTTTAAATATGTAATTTAATATTATTATTCAGAGGTATTTACATTATATTAATCATATGAATCCTCATAATAGCAAGATATTGGATTTAATAAAAGAGAAGAAGGTTGTTACCAGCTCTGATATTGCGAGAGCTTTGAAGGTTTCTTGGAATACTGCCGATAAATATTTATTAGAATTGGTTGTTGAGGGGAAATTAGAGAGGATAAAAAAGAGAGGAGTGAATTTATGGCTAAGAAAATGAATCTTAGAGGGCAGGTTATGATATGGGTGATATTGGCTGTTTTGCTAGTTGCTAGCATAATGTTATTCTTTTTTATAGACTCCGGGCCGAGATT
>CAZVKQ010000020.1:0-13049 GCA_964626985.1 Candidatus Woesearchaeota archaeon
ACAATATAAAAAATATTCTATTTCAAATTCCTAAGTTTCCCGAAATCCAAAACCTCAAAATTTTCCCCCACAATTTTAACCTCAAACCCCCCAAGTCTAAAAGGCCATTTTAATAACTTTCCAAGATGCCTAACATCAATTCCCCCACTATACTCTGTAAAACTCGGCACTATAATAACTCTGCGTCCTCTAAATTTCCCGTCCAAAAAACACTTATACTTTTCACTTTTATTCCCCTCTGAAAGCTCAACAGCCGGATGCAAATGCCCCATCACCCAAACTCTAACATTTTCGTCCCATATCTCCTTCAAATCCTTATCCCCATGAAAAAAAATATACTCTCTAAACTTATAACTATCATAAACCTCAACCCTCTTCCTAGAAGCTATGCCCTCGCCTTCGGCGTGGGTTTTGGGAGCTTTGCTCACAATATTCTGTAAATAATTATCATGATTTCCTTTTATAACAATTATCTCATCAACTTTGGAATAAAAATAATCAAACAGCTCCAAAACATCATTCCATTCCTGCCTCAAAGGCCTCCCAATCTCATGCTTCAAATCCCCCAGCAAAATAACTTTATCAACATCCCCGACCCTGGAAAAAACCAGCTCAAACTCCTCAATCATTTCCTTAAACATCTGCCTCGTCACAAAAACCCCACTCTCGTTCAGCGATTCCTCATATCCCAAATGCAAATCTCCAACTACTAAAACTCTCTCGTTGTCTTCCTCAATAAACAAACACTTTCCAATAAACTTTAAAGCCATAAATAAATTTCAAAAAAAGAGTAGTTAAATCTTCGCTTTGTTTAAAGCGATAGTTAAACCATATCACTCCCCTCACAAAACTCCAACCCCCACAAAGCCATATTCTTTACATTAGGATACAAGTCCATCTCCTCAAGCTCATCCTTCCCCACCCATCTTAATTCCTCGCTCTCGTTGTTCTTAACAAAATCTAAACTACTAACCCTTCCCAAATAATAAGCGCCATAATGGTCGTGGTCTCCAACACTATGCAAATTAGCATGAAAAGGAATCGCCAATTTCTTTATCTCATCATCCTTCTTCAGAATATCACTAAACTGCAGAAACTCAAAATCCAGCCCCGTCTCTTCCTTAACCTCTCTCATAACAGCATCATCCATGCTCTCATTCGGCTCAACATGACCTCCTGGAAAAAGCCATCTATCTAACTTCTTATGATGCAGCAGCAAAACCTTACCCTCACAAACAATACAAGCCCCAACACTCAAGTCAATTCTCCTCTTTCCCATCCCTAAAAAAACATTTAGTCAATTATAAATATTATTATGCTCCAACAATTAATTTCTTAAGTTTGTTTTATCCTCTAAACCTCTCAGGATCAATAACAAATCTCATATACTTCATAATCTCCTTCTCATAATTAGAGCCAGCAACGCGTTTCCTACACTCCCTCAAAAGCTCCAAAACCAATCCCCTATCATTACACTAGTCACCCCATCTTGATAAGAAGCCCCATACCTAGAAACAATAATACAAGCTCTTCTCCACACACTTAGTTTATAATTAGGACTCATCTCGTCTAATCCATTAACAATCTTTTTACTTCCTTCCAAAAAAACTTCTAACATCAAACCCCTTCTAATTTAGAATTTATAAAACCTCTTAAATTCTTCTCAAATTCTCTATCTAAACTCCCTCCTTCCAATTCCAACTTCTGCATCAAATCTCCAATCTCTCTATAACCTCCAAGAGCAGAATTATATCCATTAACATTTTTCAATCCAATAAAATCCCGACTATCTCCAGCAATTCTTACCTCTTTCGCCAAACCATTTAAGTTTTCATAAACAACGCTCTCAAGATAATGCGCAACCCTCCCCAATATTTTCAAGCCCATATTAATTTTCTTTTTGCTCTCAATATATGCAGAGACAAATCCAGAAATGTGTTTTACATCATTCTCATCCATTCAAATAAAAACAATTAAACCTTTATAATAATTTATCTTCTACATTATTTGTTTGAAATAGCCCTCAAATGCAATTCATGCATCCGTTTCAAAAACTTAACCCTATCTTCCATCTTAATCAAATCCGAGCGCCCCTGCATCAATAAATTCAATCCAAAGGGCGAAACCAAGGGCGTTCTAATAATCTTAATCTTCACTCTACCGCTCTCAACCAACTCCAAAACTTTCTTTGCGTTATCAATATCCATCAAATCCTCTAAAACCTCTCTTCGCGCCTCTCTCAAAATAGGAAAATCATTGCTAATCTTCTTCACAGCCGTAAACAAAAACCCAGAATGCATCTGCTGTTTCCCAACACTCTTGCTCCTTCCTTTATAAGACCGAAGAATCATAAGCGATCTAGAAGCACAATGCCTAAACCTCCTCCTTAGAACCTCTGTCTTCTCAATTGCTTCATCTAAAATCTTCCTTAAATCTTTAGACTTAACCCAATCCAATATACGCCCCTCATCAAGTTTTTCCCCAGAAATAAAAAATCCGTTATCATTAATTCCCATCTCAACATCCCTATGCCTTAAACGAGCAGCAGCGTAAGCATAAGCCCGAGCCAAAGCATCATTTACTCTTCTTCCATACAAAGAATGAAACAATAAATAATCCTTCTGTTTCTCTCCATACTCTCCTCCCCCCTTAAACTTCTCAATAATTATCTCTTTATCAGAAGGAATCTCAGAAAAACCATTCTGCTCCTTAAAATAATCATAAATTTCAGAAGCAATTCTCTCCTCACAATACAAATATTTCTTAATAAAATCAATGCAATCCTTTTTGCGTCCAATCTTCTCTTTTACAAGCCGTCTAAATTTTCCAATCTCCAAAGCAAGCTCAAAATTCAAAGGCAGCATCTCTGAAAACCACGAAGGAATAGTAGGGTTGCTGGAAATATCTCCTCTAACATATGCCTTCATCCCCCGCGAATACAAAAATTGATACTTCTGTCCTCCTAAAACAAAAATATCCCCTTTCTTCATTCTCTCTAAAAATGATTCATCAATTTTCCCAACACTCTCTCCCCTCTTATCAGCAGGAAAGGAAATCACAACATCAATAAATCCTTCTTCAGGAATCGTCCCCAAGTTAGTCATATAAATCACTCTTGCTAATTTGCCCCTCTTCCCAATCTCTCCTTTTTCAGCATCATACCAAATCTTTGCATAAACATTTCTATGCTCCAAAGCATAATCCCCTGCTAAATAGGAAACAACAGAAAAAAAATCATTCTTGCTCAATTCAGAATAGCAATAGCTCCCCCTAATAACTTTAAGCATCTCATCCACTTTCCAAATCCGCGAAATAGCCATCCCATAAATCTGCTGAGATAAAACATCTAAGGCATTTTTAGGAATCTCAGCAGAATCAATCTTTTTCTCAATCATAGATTTAATCATAACCCCACACTCAACCAAATCATCCCTGTCCAAAACAAGAAACTCTCCTTTTGGATTATCATGTAATTTATGTCCTGCTCTTCCACAATTATGCACAATAACATTTCCAACAACAAAATTATTAGGTTCTTCTAAAGTCAAATTATAAACCCTCTGGCTTCCCATAGAACTAATCCGCCTGACTTTACTGTGGCATATATGTTCATTATAATCTTTCCTTAAACTCAAATAACTCCCAAAGTTTTCAGTTAATTCTTTTCCTCTTTTTGTCTTTTCTCCAAACCCATAGGCACTATCAAAGAATTTTCTCAAATCTTCTTTTCTAAATATACCAACACAATACAAATAACCATTACTTACATTAGGTATCAATTTAGATGCCTTAATTTTATTCTTGCTAATCTTATTTTCAATGCCTAATCTTAAAAGAAGTTTATGTATACCAACTGCAAATTTCTTGCTCGCACTAAAAAGCCTTATCATCCCACTATTTTTACTTTTTCCAATATTTAGGTTGCCATCACCCTCAAAAATACCCTCTAAATAAGAGTAAATAATTTCATTTGGCAAGGAATATAAATTTTCACTTACATCAATCTCAAGGCTCTTTTTCTTACAAGGTATGCCAAACGACATAAATAAGTAAGCAAAAATATTAGATCCAAACTCAAGGTTATAAAATCCTTCTTTAAGTGAGATATATGGTTGAATATCCAGCTTATTGACTATTTCCTTTATCTTGTCTATCATAATCTTGGATTTATTTCCAATTTTTATCTTATAGTATTCAGCTTCATCTTTCTTTTTACTTTTAACAATACACCCATCTGTTGCAACTATCCCTGCTAGCCACATTAGCTCATTTGTCAATTTAAGAGGCCATCTTGGCCATCGCGTTCCCTTAGTTTTTATTTCTTGCAGATACGGCAAAAACTCTTCCCTCTCTATATTGCATATCTCACAAGCTCTCAAAAAATAGTCAAGTCTAATACTTTTCTTCCTTCCATTTAATCTTCTTATATCTATAAACCTGGAATAAGGAACTCCAAATTTCTCCGCAGATTCTTTAACATTTAATTTATTGTTTTTTCTATAATCATCGATAATTTTCTGATAAAAATTATCCTCATTTACAACAAATATCTTATCATTTGGAAGTAACTCATATAAATATGGCTCATTTAGTTTAAAATTTATATTATCTCTAATTTCACATATTAAATCTCCTTCTCTAATCTCCCCCGCTTTCTTCCATCCACTATTAGTCAAAATTGGATGCTCTTTAGTACACTCAATCAATTCTTCACAACCAAGTTCAAATCTAATAACTTCATCATTTCCATTATCATGCCAATCAGCTATCTTATTTTTAATAAAACCTTTATTTTTATGATAAGAAATAAGCTCAACATCAAGTTTATTTTCAACTATATTCCCAATTCTTTTATATTTTCCATCTCTACACAAAACTAAAGAATCATAAGGCAGGCATCTTTGCAATGCCCTTGAAACTGACTTCGGACTTCGTAACAAAACAACTAAATCAATGCTTCCAATATCAATTCCCAGCTCTAAACTTGTTGAAGAAACAACAACTTTCAATTCTCCTTTCCTAAGTTTTTCCTCAATCTCAAATCTCTTTGCTTTGCTCATAGAGCTATGATGTGCCCCAATCAAGCCAGCATACTTTCCTGGAAAATGTAAATCAAGATAATGAACAATCCTTTCTGTAGCAGCCCTGGTATTGGTAAAAATCAAAGTAGTCTTATGTTCCTCTATCAGTTTATCCAAAACATTATACAGCTTTTTCTGGCTTTCAGAGCCCTCGGCCTCTAAAATACTCTCTCCGGGAAAATCAAGCCCAATCTCAATCTTTTTCAATAGTTTAACATCAGCAATCAAACAATCTCTATCAGAGCCGACTAAAAACTTAGCTATCTCATCCAATGGAGAAATAGTTGCACTCAATCCAATTCTAACAGGCTCAATCAAACTAATATTATTCAATCTCTCAAGTGTCAAACTCAAATAAGCCCCCCTCTTATTAGTCAAGGCATGAATCTCATCAACTATAACAAACTCAACAGCCCTCAACTGCTCAACTGTTTTAGGCGTTGTTAAAATAATGGCCAAGCTCTCCGGCGTCGTAACTAAAATATGCGGTGCTCTCCTAGCCATCTTAGCCCTCTCACTAACACTAGTATCTCCTGTCCTCAAGCCAACTCTAATCTCCTGCATTTCAATATTTTTCTTCTCAGCCAATTCCATAATCTCCTTCAATGGCTGTACTAAATTAACATGGATATCATTGGAAAGAGCCTTCAAAGGCGAGCAATAAACAGCATAAATCTTATCCTCAAGCTCTTTATTTAATGCCAAGCCAGTCAAATAATTTAAAATTCCAAGAAAAGCAGTCAATGTTTTTGTTCCTCCAGTCGGCGCACTAACTAAAATATTTCTTCTTGCCCAAATCCTCCCAACACCATACAACTGCGTTTGGCTGAAATCCTCAAACCTATTTAAAAACCATTCCTTAATCAATGGATGCAAAATTCCCTTTACTTCGGCACTGCTCTCCCCATCAACATATTCAATCTTTCCAGCCATCACAACCCCCAAGAAACACAATTAATAAATCTATGTTTAAACTAAAAAATTCAAACACGCTCAAGAGCACTCATTCTTCGTCTCAATTCGTCCAACTTTATAGCCAACTCACTATAAACTCTAAATTTATCTGGGTGAGCAGCAATAGTAGTTCCATCATAGCTAGGGCCTCCAACAGGATCAAATTTATCAGGAGGAATGCCGGCCAGAACATTCCTTATCTTATCAGAAGTCCTAATACACTCATCCCACAAATTATTAATCTCCGCATTTTCCGGTCCATCATAATTCTTAGGAATGTTCCATCTCATAATTCTTCAATAAAACTCCTATTTTTAAAACTTCTGTTTTAGAAAAACAGGAGGATTAAAGATTTGTAAAATAATCCCCCTAATTTCTCCAATCTAAAATATTAAATAATCCTTAAACAACATATAACAATGCCAAAAATATCTCAGCAAAAAAAAGAAAAAATCCAAGAGCAAATAATACACCACTTATTTGAAATATCTCCAGAAAGTAAATTTACGAATCAAATAGCAGAAGAAATAGCAAGAGACGAAGAATTCACAAAATCCCTCCTCCAAGAACTAAAGAAAAAAGAAGTAATAACAGAAGTCAATAAAAACCCCAACGGAAAACAATACCTAAAGAGACAGCGATGGCGCCTCTCTAACAAAACCCACCAAGTCTATTCTAATTTCAACAATCACAAATAACAATAAACTATATAATCTTTCTCTTCTTAGAAAGTCAATGCCAGAGGAAAAAATAAAAGAAGCATTTCAGAAAGTAAAAGATGACATTCAATCTCTAAAGTCTCAAATACAAGAATTAAAGCGAACTCTAGACACGGAATTAGACAAACAGACAAACAGACAGACACTTCGACAGATAATTCCAACAGAAAACTTCCCAAATGCAACACAGACACAAAATACGACACATATTCCAACACAAAATCAACCTCTAGAGGCCTCAAAAACACAAATTTCAAGTATTTCCACAGGAAATGAAGGGGTTTCGACAGACAGACAAACAGACAAACAGACAGACACTTCGACAGGAAATGAGGGGGTTAAAGTTCGTTTAAATCAGATAGTCCAACAAAAAACAAATAAAATAGAACACTTACAGAAAGTAGCAGAAATCATTAACTCACTAGATGATATAAAAAAAGAATTAAGGCAAAAAATTAAGAAACTGACAAACCAAGAAATGACAGTATTGACATCAATATACCAACTCGAAGAAAAAGGTTTTATCGTCGATTATTCCCTCTTATCAGAAGCTTTAGAATTAACCGAATCTTCAATAAGAGACTACATTCAAAGAATAATTAAGAAAGGTCTGCCAATAGAAAAAACTAAGGAAAATAACAAAAAAATAACTCTCCACATATCACAAAACCTCAAGAAAATAGCTCCCTTAACAACGATAATAGAACTTAGAGATTTATAAAAAACACAAAACCGCTTAAACGAATAACTTCCAGTACACCTAAAATACCCTCAGGAAAATTGATCTATCAAATTTCTCCAATTTTCCCTCACAAAATTTACGAAAATATCCGTAAAAGTTCTTTTAAATCAACAGTTACGAACATTAAAATCACTTTCCCAGAGTTATTCCTCACTTTTACCTGAACAAGTCCCTTTTCAATACACTCACTTCTCATTTTTCCAACCATTTCTATCTCACAATTCTTCATTTTCATAATTTTCCTCAATTTTTGAACCATTTTTCTTCTTTATTAACTCTCACTTTTACACTTGTAACCTATAGAAAGTTCGCTTTAACAACAGCGAAACCTTCACTTTCCTCATTTTCTACTACTTCTAATCTTTCCATATTTAGCCAAATTATTTTTTACAAAATCAGGAACAAAAATCCTCTTTTTTCCACTATTTTCAATCATTTCTTCTATCAATCCCTCACTTTTCTGTTTAATTGAATTTATCTGCCCCCTTATAGTTGATCTCTCTTTTCCCAACAATAAAGCCAAATCCTCATAGCTTAATTTCATTTCATTATTTGCTAAAGTCATAACCAATAATCTTTCATTGGCACTAAGGCCTCTCAAATTATCATAAAAATTACCTGTTTGGACAGCTGTTTGAACAGACTTTTGAACACTCTCAACAGCTGTTTGTTTGTCCAAAACAGGCAATTTCTTAAACACCTGTTTAGTTTTGGTTTTCTTAACACCTTCAAAACTATCTCCTTTCAACTCAAAAAAATCGTCCCGAACCGTCGATAAATCATCTTTCAACTCTTCAATAGTTTTAAACAACTGTTTATTTTGATTATCAAGGTGTTTAATCCATTTTCCAACATCACCAATATCCTTTTTTACAACAGAGAAACTTTTTTTAGTTTCATCTTCAAGAAATTTCACTCTTTTTCTTAAAAACCACCCAAACATAACTATCTTTAAACACCCAACTATTTAAATTTTACTCTTTTTACACGATAAAAATGGCAAGAACACAAATTAAAAAAACAGCTAAATAAACACCCTCTAATAATAAAAAGATAAGCAAAAACACCACAAATCTAATTTTAAACAGCTGTTTAAACACCCTTAAACACCCCCCATCGTCGATAAAAAAAACAGTCTCCAATAAATATAAGCCCAAACCTTTAGCACAACTTTCCAATAAAAAACACCCCCAAAACCAGAAATTCACATCTCTCACCGCAAAAAAATCCCTCACCTATTCAAAAAAATCCGCGTTAAATCAAAGAAATATAGCCGCAATAAAAGTGAGGCGCGAAGCGCCGAACGCGCCCGGCATCAAAAAATATAAATACCATTGTATCATTAATGTATCATGGAAATAGAAACATTAACAAGAAAATGGGGAAATTCAATTGCAGTAATTATACCTTCAAGAATAGTGGAGCAAGAAAAATTGAAAGAAAATCAGGAGATAATAGTCAAATTTGAAAAAAAGAAGCACGGAAAAGTTAAAGCTGGTGCCTTATTTGGTTTCTTAAAAGGTTGGAAAAGGCCAACTGACGAGATTCTTAAAGAGGCAGATAAGGGATGGAAAGATTAAATTATTTCTTTGATAGCTATGCAATTATTGAAATAATCAAAGAAAATCCTAACTATACCCCCTATCTTTCAGAAGAAGTTGTTTTAACCATCTTCAATCTGGTAGAAATATATTGGTCCGCTCTGCTCGATTATAACGAAGAAAAAGCAAATGTCATTTTCAATACCTATAAAAAAGCGATTATTGAAATTGACGACGAAACACTTAAAGAAGCCATAAAATTCAGGAAAGAACATAAAAAGAAAGATCTTTCTTACACAGATTGTATAGGTTACATCTACTCTAAAAGAAATAATCTTAAGTTCTTAACAGGAGACTCAAAGTTTGAAAACCTGCCCTTCGTAGAGTTTGTAAAGAAATAACATGCTCAAACCTCCTATCAAAACCAATAATTTAAAGCACTAATTAAAAAGAACTTACGAAAAGCTTTTATATATTAAACATCAGGAAATCAAATGAGAAATCAGGGGCCAAACATTTCACAAGAAGAAGTTTTCCAACTAATAGCAGAAGCCAATAGCAAAAATCCAGAAAGATACTTTTCAGGAAATTATTTTACACACTTACTATTCGATAGATTCCAAGGACAATATCATGTTCCACACGTAAGAAAAAAGATAGATGAAATATTAGAAGGGTTATATAAAAAAGGAGATGTTCACAGAGCAGAGATATCCACAGACCCCAGAAAAAAGAATAAAAGGGTATGCATAGGGTATAGAATTAGGCAAAATACCCTGTTCTCTTAATGTACCTTGTCAGTAATTTTGAGGTCTCTAAAGGGAATTTCTACCCTACTAATAGACCATCTAGAGAACAAAGGACGAGTAATAAAGAAAAGGATTAGTAATAGCAAAGCAAACAAGAAAGTCCCCTACCAGTTCAGCAAGAACATTCAGGTTAAAGTTTAAATCAGTCTTACTCAATTTCATAATCTTTCCAATAAACAACTCATAAAATATACAATCCTTCACGCTAAAACTTTTTAGCAAAACCAATAATTTAAAGCACTAATTAAAACGAACCCTCACTTAGACTTCTCCAAAATAATTCTTCCATCCTCTGTTTTAACCTTAAGTTCATCACCTTCCTTCATCTTTGCAGCAACAAGGTCTTTTTCCGGAATGTTAATCTTAAACTTATAGTACGGTTTTCCATTATATTCCCTGGATTTTTCCTTCAATACTTTCATATGAATTTTAGTTCATATTAATATATAAATCTTTAGAGACCGAAATAATCCATGACAGAAAGAAGAGGCCTTTGTAGAAATTGTAACAAGCCCAAGAACATTCACACAAAAGACGGATTGTGTAATTGGTGTTATAGAAAAATAAAATGGAAACCACAATTAATCAAATGCAAAAGATGTGAAAGGCTAATGAAACACCAAGCAAAAGGATTTTGTCCAGGTTGTTATAATTCTCTTTTTCACATAGATAAAGTTAAGTTACACAATGCTAAAAATACCATAACATAGAACCAGAATTATACAAGAGGATAATAAAAACATGCACTATTTGTAAGTTTGATAAAGTAGTTGACCTTCATCACATAGATCTAAACCACAAAAATAACTCAGAAGACAATTTAATTGGTCTATGCCCAAATCACCATAAAATGATTCATCATAGAGATTTAGAAAAGAAGTTTTCAAGGTTTTAGAAGAAAAAGGTTTTAAGACTCCCAAAGTCTACAAGGAAGACGAATACTACAAAAAACTCTAAACAATTATTTTCCCAGTAAATTTTTTAAATCTCCTTCCCCCCTAAACTAAACAAAAAAATGGTTCTCCAATACAAACCAAAATCAGGCGGTCAGTGGAAAAAATATCCGGGCAAAGAAAGGCTCAAACTCCCAGTCAGCAAATATTATTTCAGATTGCTAAATAAAAAAAAGACAAAAGCCATTGTTCCACAAGGAAGCTACACCAAAGTCATGAAACGATTCAGGCAGATAGAATTCTTCAAACACAACTAGTATTCTCTGAAATAAAGTTCATCTCTTATTTGATTCTGAAGATATCTCATTCCTCTGGATATAGCATTAACATCATCAATGGACAAGCTTTTATCATAGTGCAAACTAAGAGGAGAATACAGACTTGGGTCAATTGAATCTAATACACCAGCCACATAACTGCTCAATTCTCTGGCGCAGGGAAAGGCGTTTTCCCGCATCTCCTTAACAATGTCGTCGCTCACCTTGCCCCTAGGATCAACCCAACACCAACTCCCAGACTTCGTAATCGTTTTACCAAACCGTAATTTCAAGCCCATTTATCAAAGAGAAGTAGTAAATGAAAGCAGCAGTTTAAAAATCCTTCTATCAAAATGGATCTGTTGAAAATCTGCTTGCAGATATTTGCTCTAGAGACTTCGTGTCGCTTATAGCAGTTGCGCCACAATGCTCTTCGTTCGCTGTGGCGCCGCAAATATCCAATTTTGACTTTTCAACAGATTCTATAAGAATTAAATTCTCCGACGACTACTCCCCAATAATCCAATAACACCCCATCCTAAAACGCTCGCAGTAAATGGCTCTGGAATAATTCCGTTTGAATATCCCGGAGTCGCATAAGTCTTTATCCAATTAGAAGAGCCGTCAGGAACTCTAGATAAAGAGTCATCTAAAACACCGAGCAGTGAATTCCCGCTAGGAAGATTATCAAGAAGATTCCCATCATCCCAATTTCCATAACTTACAGCATCAACCAAAGTGTTAGAATTATCATACAACTCCAATCTTCCATTATCATTTTGAGCGCCAACAGGATTAATAATTAAGAAATAACCTTTAGCTCCAATAATACTGTCAAGACTTTTAGTCGCAGGAGTTGTATCAATTAACTCCAATCTCCATCCTCCCAAATCAACAGAAGAATTCCCGGAATTATAAAGCTCAAAAAATTCATCAGAATCAGTTATGCCTCCGCTTAAATTATAATCCCCCTGCGGATCAACAACAAATTCGTTTATCCTAACATTAGCTCCGGCACTAGAAGCCCCGCCTAAAACAACAACAGCCCCGACAAGATAACCAGCAAATCTATTAAATCTCATGCACCTTAATAATTCCAACATTTAAAAGCTTTATTATACTAAGTCACTTTTTATCCCCATACCTCAAAATAATCTTAATAAATCCAAAAACAGCAAAGACAACTCCCCCAATAATAAAAACCAAACTCTCAAAGTAAACTCTGTTATAAATAACAAGCCCAATCACAAAAAGCAAAAGCCCAATCCCTGCATAAGACACATTAATCTTCATTAAATAAAAAGCAAATCAATTTTTATAAAACTATCCCTAATCAAAAAATTCCAAAAGCAATTAGAGTAAATGCAAAAAAGAAGAACGCGCGCGGGACAGCACCGAATAAAATAAAGTTCTTCCAACCAAGATTAAATGCTCCAAACACCATCGGAAAATAAGGAAACGGCGACAAAGCAGCAATCAAAATAAACCACCGCCCCCACTTGTTTATCATGCGGGAAAGATCCTTAAACACTTTCTTGTCAACAAATATTCCCGCAGCAGCCTTTCCATATTTCAAGCCGAGCCAAAAGCCCGCCAAAGACCCTGCTAAAGAGCCGCAATATAAAGAAAGATAAGTTCCCCAAAAAGAAAATCCAAGTACGGAGGCATTAAAAGTAAGAAACTGCGAGCCGATATATTGCGGGCTCATCTCCAGCAAAGCAGAAATCAAAAACAAGAACAAAAGGCCGTAAGACTCAACTTCCCCCCCAATAAAAATTCCAATTTCATCTTGATAATAATAACTGAAAATAAATAATCCAATAATAAATATCAACACACCGACAGCAGCTATTCTTAACCAAATCCCTCCCATCCTAACAAAAGCAATTGAGCATATAAATAACTATCCAATACAAACATTTTTAACCCTGTTTTCTACTATCAATATATGAAAAAGAAAAAGTTCTTCAAGACAGGCAGAAAAAATTTTCCT
>CAZVKQ010000021.1:0-4952 GCA_964626985.1 Candidatus Woesearchaeota archaeon
TTTTTATTATTTTTATGACGAGAAAATGAATTATTTTTGACAGCGGCCTGGTTTCTTGGATTTGCACAAAGTCTCCTTCGTTCACCTCAAGAGACTCCGGAATTCTAGCGTGCAGTCTTGTTTTTCTTTTATAATAACGCTCAAATTTTGGAACATAGACTGTTTTCTCAAATTCTATGACTGCTCTTTTAGGAAACTTTTTTGTTACTGTGCCTTCAAATATACGCCCGCGAGTTCCAACTGGGTTTTTTATTTTTTCTTTCTTTGTTTTTTGTTCTTCTTTCATTTTGTGCTGGAAAGTCTATGACTTTCAATATTTCCTCTTTTCTGCGTTTTTAAAGGTTTCAATCGCTGATTGATTCTTCAGGAAAGCCGAGTTTTACCAAAGCCCGTCTTACCTTTTTCTTGTGGTCGCCTTGTAGCTCTATTGTGTTGGCTTTTACTGTTCCGCCGCAAGCAAGCTCTTCCTTGAGACTTTTTGCGGTTGACTTGAGGTCAACGCCTTTATCAAAGCCCTTGACGATGGTAATTATCTTACCGTATCGCCTTTTCTCTGTCGCCACTTCTATGTTCTGCTCGCTTTTTGCGATTTCTTTAAAAACTTCGGCACCCGAGGGGATACCGAAAATTGGCTCTTCAGTCATTGTTTATTTTTCTTCAACTCTTCCTCCTTGGATTTGTTGAATGTTAATAGTCGGGAAATAGCTCTTTTAATCTCTTTGGTTTTTGCGTTTGTCTTGTTTGCTGTTACATTTGCCTTCACCAGCTCCATTTTTAACTCTGAAAGCTTTGACTCTCGCTCTTTCTTCTCCATTTTCTGAATGTCTTTTGATTTTAATAGAGCCATTATTTTTTACTCTCCTTCTTTGGGTTTTTTTTTGTTTTCTTTGGAGCTATTTCTGGAACTACCAGCTTTGCTTTTATTTTGTTAAGAAGCTCCTGATTTACATCTATTTTGTCGTGAATTTCTGCATTGGGAGGCAGAATGCTTACCTGAACTCCGACTACTCCTGGAATTGTTTTTGCCTGCGACTGGGCGCGGTCAACTACTTTTGCTGGGTCTCCTGTTTTTTTCAGATAGCCCTGTGAGAAACGCCATCTCTTTGCCCGCTCGCTTGGAAGCTTGCCCGACATTACAATCTCTGCTCCGAGAGCTCCTGCCTTCATTATATCCTGAAGCATTCTGTAAGCTATTACTTTAAATTTCAAGGAACCTCTTCTTTCCAAAACAATAGCTATCTCATCTGCAACTAATTGGGCGTCTAATAACGGCTCTGTTATCTCTTTTATCTCAACATGGGGATTATCTAAACTGAATCTTTTCTTCAAGACTCTTGTCAGCTCGTCTATTTTCTCCCCCCTTCTTCCTATTACAAGGCCGGGCCTTGAAGTTGCGACTACAATCTTTTCTCCTATAGGAGTATATTCTATTGAAACATTTGAGATTCTTCCTTTTCCGAGCGCTCTTTTTATATATTCCTTAACGCCGAGTTCTTCTTTCTTGAATGCTACGAATTTTTTTTCTTCCATTTTATTTTTTCTTCATCTCAGGTTTAATTTCTTTCGCTATTAATATAACATTTGTTCTTTTTGCTCTGACATTGCCCCGCCTCGCTGGCCTTGATGCCCATGAAGCTGATGCTCGTGTTATCCTTGTTTTTTCCAGCTCTAAGCCGTTTACCAGAACATTTCCTTTAAGTGACTTGAGGAGATTTATGAAAAGCTTTGACGCATTTATTGGGTATCTTCCTGACTGAAGATTTCCTTTTCTATGGGGAATCTCCCCCTTGAAAGGAATTGGCTTTTTTAGTTTTATAACTTCTTCCAAATCAGAGATTGCTTTGTCTATTGGCTTGTTTTTTATGAAAGAACAGATATACATGCAGTGCTTTTTTGAGGCGTGCAGACTTTTTCCATTTGCTTCTGCAAATTCTTTCTTTGATTTTTCTTTTTGAGGCTTTTGAGTTTTTGTTTCTTTGGTTTTCTTTATTTCGCTTGATTTCTGTGATTCTTCTCCTTTAGGGAGAGTTGTTGTTTCTGGTTTTGGGGCTTGTTGAGTTTGTTTAGGGGTTTCTGGTTTTGTTTGAATTTGTGCGGACGCTTCTGGCTTTTGAGCTTCTACTTTCTTTTCTTCTTTTGGTTTTTTATCTTGAGTTTCTATCTTAACGATTGGTTTTTGTTCTGCCATTATTTCTTTTGAGCGCGGGATGATTTAGTTGCGCCAATGCCTGCTGCGCTGTGCGCTACTCTCTGCCTTGTCGGAGCGAATTCGCCAAGCCGGTGGCCTATCATTTCGTGTGTTATTGGAACTTCCTGAAATGTTTTTCCGTTGTGAACTCTTATTGTCAAGCCGACGAGTTTTGGAACTATTACTAAATCCCTTCTGTGAGTTCTTATTCTTTTGTTTTTGGATTTATATTTTTCGCATCGTTTTATGAATTTTTCAATGACGTCAAAATTTCTTAGGACCGACCTTCTTGCTCTTGAATCAAGGATCTTTGCTGATTCTCTAACGTCCAGGGCCTTGAGCTCTGCTATATCTCTGCCCCTAAATTTCGCCTCTCTTGTCTGGGCTTCTATGTTTTCTTCTACTTGCTTTCTTTTTTTCTTCTTGGGCATTTTATCTTCTCCCTACTCTCCTTGGCCTTATATGGCCAACTCTTCTTCCCGGAGGAGCGTTTCTCTTGGCTATTTTTGACTTTGGCCTTTTGCCTCTTCCAGAGCCGAATGGATGATCTACTGCGTTAACTTTAATTGGTGAAGTTCTCGGCCAGAGCTTGTTTCTTGATTTCATTTTATAATGTTTTCTGCCTGCTGTCATGAAGGGCTTTAATTTTCTTCCGGCTCCGGCGATTGTTCCGAGAGTTGCCCTACAATCAGAGCTCATAGATAATTCTTTTCTGCTTGGCATTGAGATTAAGACTCTGTTATCCTGCTTCTTTAGAAGGACTGCTGAAGAGCCGGATGTTCTAATCATCTTTCCTCCGTCGCCGGGGTTTATTTCTATGTTGTAAATCTGTGCTCCTGCTGGAATTGATTTGAGAGGAGCTATGTCTCCCTCGCTTGGTTTTTTGGGATTTATTTTTATTTTCTGGCCAATGAATGCTTTATTGAAGGCAGGGATATAAAATATTTCATCGCCTGCTTTTATTTTTAATAACGGAGCTGAATGGCCTGCTGACTTTATTATGTTAATTATTTCTGCTTCGCCTTCTCTTTTTGGATAGCTGATTTTATAGACGAATGCTTTTCTTCTTACTCTGTATGTTAAAGAGCCTTTTCCTCTTGCCTGCTGGATTATTCTTTTTCCCATTTTATAATCCTACCCTTTCTAATTTAGTTAGAATATCTCTTCTTTGTCTACCTTTGCTACCATTATCTTCACTATCATACATTGAAAAATTAATCTCTAAGCCAACTGCTGCAGATCCTGATGGAGAAATAACACCCTTATCCATAGATAATAAACTCCCATCTAATGATAATATTACAATGCCATCTGAATATCTTTTATTTCTACAGCAGACCAACAAAGTCTTTTGGTTGCTCTTTGTTGCTCCGCTGTCTAGTAAACCAATAAAACAAACCCAAGGATTTAATTGGTTTACTATATAAGCAAAACGATGTATTGTAGTTTTTAAACTGTTATCATGATAGCTGTCTAAATAAATTGCCGGAGTTTGATCTCCTCCTAAATTATTTGCTAACTGGTAAACTCTTTCTCTTTCAAATTCTTGTGTTGTGGTTATTGGTGTGACCATTTACATCATTCCTAATTTAGTTGCGATGTCAATCGCAGGATTTGATTTATTTAATTTTACGTATGAATATTTTTTGTTATGGCTTATTAATGTTCTGACTTTCTCTACTTTTACAGAGAATGTTTTTTCTACTTCTTCTTTTATTTCTGATTTTCTCGCCTGCCTTGGGACTTGGAAGATTAAAGTATTGTCTATGTCTATTAGTTTTACTGCCTTTTCTGTTGTTACTGGCTTTAGTATCATTTTTTGTTTTCTCCTTGTGAAAGCTCTTGGATTGCTTTTTCCGTGAAGAGAGTTAGCCTGCCAAGAGGATAGAGGTCTTGAATCTGAAGCTCTTGCGTTGATTTTACATCCAAGCCCTTGAACCTTGCTTTTTCTTTTTCTGACTTTATTATCAGCAAACCAGAGTTGGACTTGTATCTTCTTCCCCTTAATTTTCCTTTGCCTGCTCTTTGGGTTTTTTCTTTTAGTGTTGGCGCTTTGGAGAATATTTTTTTGATTGTTTTAATTAAGTCTCTTGTTTTTTCAGGGAGGGATTCAATTACTGCTGGAATGTTTTTTATTTCTGCTATTGAAGAGTATCTTTTTGTTATATATTCTGGAGATGCTGCTGCTGTGAGGGCAGAGTTCATTGCTAAGGAAATTTCTTTTTTGTTTGTCTTTTTTTCTTTGCCAATTCCTTTTGGAGGGTGGGCTCTTCTACCTCCTCTTGCCGACGATACTTCTGCGCCTATCCAGAAAAATTGAGTTCCACGGCGCCACATTGTTTTTCTCGGCATTCTTGAGATTCCTCTTCCGTAATGCCCTTTCCAGTCGTGCCTTTTGTGGGAGATTGTTCCAGACGCAGAGTGCTTTCTTCCTGCTTCAATGTCTGGAGAGTAAGGATGTCTGAATTTTGATGCTTCAAAATATTTTGCGACTATGTCTTCTCTTATTTTTGTGTTAAATATTTTTGGGAGTTCTAATTCTGATTTTTTCTCTCCTTGTTTAGTGAATAGGTGCGCTTTCATTCTTGTTCTCCTGCTAAAAATGCTTTTGCCCTATCATATATTTTATTATCATTCCAAACTTCTGAATATACCCTATGTTGAAAGGTTAATCTTTTATTGTCTTGATTGTTTATTGTTATTAAAGAGATGTGTTTTCCAAGACTTCTGATAAATTGGAATGAGTCGTTATCTTGCTTCCATA
>CAZVKQ010000021.1:4986-12863 GCA_964626985.1 Candidatus Woesearchaeota archaeon
GGTATTCTCCAACATATCCTGGAATTGTTACTTTTTCTCTTGGCATTAAGCCTTCTAAGTCTGATGGTTTCTCTATTGTTCTCGGCTTTTGTTCTGTTGTCATTGTCATTTTAATGATATGAATGTATATTTTTTCTTTAGTTGTGAATTTATTGGGCGGAATGAGTGCGTGAGCAGGATTGGGCGTTTTGCCGTGCCCTGAATTGAGCCGTGGAGAATTATGTAGGAGGATTTTATTTTGCCGTAGTTTTTGAAGCCCTGTTTTGGATTGATGTCTTTTTCTTTTATTGTGTTTGAAGAGATTATTTTGTTGTTGTAAGTTACTCTTGAGAATAAACCTAACTGACCTGCCATTGGCGCTCTGAAGGTGACGCGGGCAGGATGCCAGGGGGCTATTGAGCCGGGATTTCTAATTCCTTTTTCTGTCTTGTGGGGTTTTAGTGTGATGCCAAATCTTTTTACAGGGCCTTGCGTTCCTTTTCCTTTTGTTAAACCTCTTGCGTCCAAGAGCTTTAAATCCGTCTTTATGAAATCCTTGAGAGCTATTTCCCTGTTTATTAAAGATTTTGCAAATTCTAATTTATTATCTCCTGATATTGCCAGCTCTGTCAAGTCTGGAGATTTTTTTATTGATGTTTGTTTTGGAATTGAGTATGTTATGAGTGTTAAATTATCGTAATCTTGTGGGGCTTCTTTTTCTATCGGCTTTAAGGATTTAGGAACTTTTAACTTCGACTTGAGCTCCTTGTCGTTTGATACTATTACTTCTTTTATTATTTTGTTGTTTTTGTGGAATCTTATTGAAAATATTTTCATGTTGGGTGCCTCAAGAATTGTGACAGGGATTATTTTTCTCTTGCCTTTTGTCATTGAGTGTTCTGTGTCGTCTTTTACTAAGGCAGAAGACATTCCGACTTTGTAGGTTATGAAGCCGAGTATTGATTGGTCTTTAGAATTAATTGGAGCCCAGTTAACACTAGGAATTCTTTTAGATACCCGCTTTCGCGGATAGAACTGCAAACTTCCCTTTCTCGGTCTTGATGTTCTCGGCATTTGTTTCCATTGTTTTTACAGGTGCAACTCTCCTGATTTTATTTGCCGTAATCCATAATAGGATTTTATTAGATTCATTTAAAGGGAGAAAGGTGGGTTTTTAAGCCTTTGGATATTACTTGAAAGCTTGCCTTGGGCCTTTGCCAAACCAGAGGTAGCCGCCGATTAGACCTGTTATTAATAGAGTTATTATGTCGGGCTCAAAAAGTGCGCTGATGAAACCTATTATTGAAAATATTATTACCAAGATTCTTGCCCAATTTCTGCCCTGCCAGAGTGCTCTTGCTAAAAATACAAGAAAGACCCCCACTGCTGTTATTATTATCCCGCCTATTGCTAAAGAGCCGAGAATTATTGGTATAAATGCTTCATCAATTGGATTTGTTTCTGCGCCGTATTGCAGCAGCTGGTCTATGCCAATTGAGCTGACTACTGAACCGCCTATTATTCCGCCCAGGAATAAGACTATTCCGATTATTATGGTTACAACAGCCACTATATAATATAGTATTGAAATTATTTTTACGAGGGCTGGAATTCTTGAGCTTGATGCACTTCTTGTTGGAGAACTTCGTCTTGAAATTTTTCTTTTAGAAGATTTCCTTGACCTCTTTTTTGCCATGTTTCATTTAAGATAAGTTTATATTTAAACGTTACTATTTTTTTTGATGAAAAAAGGATTAATCTTGGCTGTTATTTTGATTATTGTATTTGGAGGTGCTTTGGCCTACTTTTTTATTGGAAGCCCTGATAATGGAGGAGATATTTATGATGGAGGTTTAAAAAGAAATTATTGCCCTGAAACACGCGGAGAGATATGCATCCAGATTTACGATCCTGTCTGCGGCTGGAATAGTGATGGAGTAATTAGGACTTACAGCAATGATTGTGTTGCCTGCTCTGATAGAAATGTTTTATACTGGACTGCAGGGGAGTGTCCTAATAATTAATCTTCCTGCTCGGTTCTTGGGGCGAGGACGAAAGAGAGCATTACATTTCCTGTGGGAAAGTCTAATCTCATTGGATGGTTTTTTGAGAAAGAGAGAGTACATCTTGAAGAGATTTTTGCCCCTTTTATGAATTTAGATAAATATTCAAGTGAGAAACGGGCTGTTGAGTTTGCTGAATGGATTTCTATTTCGTCTGATGAGAATTCTGCTCTTGCTGAATTTAGTCCTGATGCCTCAACTATGAATAGGTCTGGAGATGCAATGAAAGTGCAGGCGTCTGAGACTACCTGGCAGTCTTCTATAACCTCTGAAAATGATTCTGAATTCAACTTTATTACTGAATCAAATTCCCATTCGGGCAGGTCTTTTTCTTCTGTATCTATATCTATAAGTGCCAGTGAGAAGTCTCTCTTTATCCTGTCCTCAATTCCTATCTTTAGATAGTTTGCCTGCCTTTCTATTATTAGGGACGAACCGGGCTTGCATCTTCTCAAGACTGATTTTAAATTGTCTAAATTGACTCCTAATATTTCCGGCTTTTCTATGTTAAATTCCGAGAATAAGTCTGAAGGAATCTTGAAATAAACCATTGCAACATTTGCAGGGTCTAATGCGTTGAGAGTCATTCCCTCTTTGTTTATTTTTAACTTGACTTCTGTAACTAGCTCGGAGATTATTGAGATTATGTCTGAAAATAACTTGGGCGATTGTAATTTGAGGTGCATTTTTAAAGAGGGGTGTTTGGGGTTTTAAATATTGTTATATTGGAAGCATAATAAAGAATATATAATTGCTTGGCTCGGTTTTAAGATGGTAGAAGAGGAAGGATTTAGGAGCGCAAAGGAAGAGAGAATTAGGGCGATTACCAAGCTATATTATTCAAATCCCAAAGTGCAGGAAGCATTGTTGAAGTTTGCTTTGGATAGAGAGGTTGTGCCGAGGTATTATGAGGGATTTGGAAAGAGGCCTGACAGCTTGATGTATAAAGATGATATAATGGGGCTTGTTAGAAAAGGCGCGACTTCGTTTCACGCTTCTGAAGAGATATGGGGAGATGTGCTGAAGATTGATTCTGAAATGTCGCAGGAAGAGTTTAACTCTTTAAGAAAGGGATGGGATTTGTTAATTGATGTTGACTCACCTTTTTTAGATTGTTCAAAAATTGCAACTAAATTAATAATAAAGGCACTTGAGCAGTTAGGCGTGAAAAATTATGGCGTTAAATTTAGCGGAGGAAAGGGCTTCCATATTATTGTTTCTTCTAAGGCATTTCCATCTGAATATCAGGAAAACAAAACCAGCGAGATGTTTCCGGAATGGCCGAGGGCAATCTGCAAGTATTTAATGGCTTATATTAGAAAGGATTATAATAAAGAGGTTGGCGAGTTACTGGGAAGCTTGGAAGGTGTAGAAAAGAGAACTAATTTGAAAAAAGAAGATTTAATTCAAACTTATTGCATTTCTTGTAATAGAACTGCTAAGAAAGGTGAGATTATAAAATTAATTTGCTCTGTCTGCGGACTGGAAGCAGAGAAAAGAGATGCTAAAATTTCCAAGAGGAAATTGAGATGCCTGAATAATGGCTGTGCTGGAATTTTAGAGATTGGGGCTAAGAAAGAATATTATTACTGCGAAAATTGCAATGACCCTGAAAACGAAAGCCTGCATTTGAACTCTGATAAGTATCCTGAAATGTTTGAGGAAGTTAAGGGGGTTTCCGCGGAGAAGATTGCTGACTTGGATTTGATTTTAGTTGCTCCGAGGCATTTGTTTAGAATGCCTTACTCTTTGCACGAGAAAACTTCTTTGGCGAGCGTTGTTTTAGATAAGGAAGAAATTGATTCTTTTACACCTCAAAAAGCTGACCCTTTGAAAGTTGTTGTTAAAGATTATTATCCTTCTAATGAGGAAGGAGAGGCACGGAACTTATTGGCTGCTGCACTTGACTGGGCTAAGACTCAGAAAGCTGATTCAGACAGGATTGAAAAGAAAAAATATTCCGGGGCTTATAAAGAGATTGAGATGAGAGGTGTTACAGAGGAGGATTTTCCGTCGCCGATAAAGAAATTACTTTTAGGTTTGCAGGACGGGAAGAAGAGAGGGCTTTTTGTTCTGCTGACTTTTTTAAAGAGCTGTGGTTTCGGGGAAGATTATATCAACAAAAAAATTAGGGAGTGGAATGAGAAGAATAAGAAGCCTTTGAAAGATGGTTATGTAAAGAGCCAGATTGACTGGCATTTAAGACAGAAGAAAAAGATTTTACCGCCTAATTATTCTAACGATGCTTTTTATAGGGATATTGGAATTTTAGATTCAAAACCAGAGGTTAAAAATCCGCTGGTTGATGTTGCGAGGAAGTTGAGAAGGCGGAGCAATAAAGGTGAAGATTTTTAAAGAATAGAAGGGTATAAGGAATATGAAAAAGAGTGTATTGTGTGTTGTCTTTTTGGCTATGATAATTTTTAGTTTGACTTTTGTTTTGGCTCAGAATCATACTGAAGAAGATTCTGCTTTGGAGAGTGATACTGAAGGAGACGCAGTTGATTTGGCTTATTCCTGCTTGGAAGAAAAAATTGACGATAAAAATAGTTTGAGTTTGCAGGAAGCTGTTTTTGGTATGCTGGCTCTTGGAGGTTTAGATAAATTGAATGAGGGTATTGAAGATGATAAGAGAAGCAGCGAGGATTGCTGGCCTAACTCTGGATGCAAGTTAAAAGATACTGCCCAGGTTTTGCTTGCTTATGATAGGACTGGAAAGAATACTGATGGAATTGAGAAATGGCTTTTGTCAAAGAATGGGAGTGTTTCTGAATTAACTTGGTTTATTGAGATTGACATTCAAAATCATGCTCCGAGCAGCTGCAGAATTAAAGACAGTGTTAGCGAGAGAACAATAAATATTGGAGAGGATATGACTTTATCCGGAGCAACAGGGAGCTGTTTAAGTATTTCTCCATCAGGGTATTGGCTTAAAATATCAAACAGTTGTTTAGACAAGGAGTATGAGATTTCCCGCGACGATGATTTTATCAGCACGCTGCTGTATGAGAAGAGCGGGGGAGAGACTATTTTTGTTTCTTCAATGACTCATAGCGCGCCTTCACTTGGGACTACAACAGAGAAAGTTGGTGCGAGCTGTTTTAAGCTTGGAGGAAGCTGTGATTATGAAGGAAGCTTGTGGGCTGCTTTCGCCTTGAAAAAAGCGGGGCATGATGTTTCTGAATTCATTCCTTACTTAACTGCTTTAGCAGAGGACAATAAGAGATTTTTCCCCAGCTCGCTCTTGTTCTTGTTGGGAGTCAGCGAGGAATATGGGAATGTTGCTCAGAGTCAGAGCCAAGGGGGATATTGGCAGATTAGCGGAACGCCGTATAATAGGTTTTACGACACGAGTTTGGGAATGCTTGCCTTGGGATGGAGTGG
The DNA here is from genome assembly GCA_964626985.1 of Candidatus Woesearchaeota archaeon. GTDB lineage: Archaea > Nanobdellota > Nanobdellia > Pacearchaeales > GW2011-AR1 > CAZVKQ01. Next base: position 10,413 of record CAZVKQ010000021.1, read on the forward strand.
AGCTACTGAATTTGATTCTGCTAGAGACTACTTATTAGAAGTTCAAGGAAATAGTGGATGCTGGAATAGCGACAATATTAGGGACACTGGATTTATTTTGTATTCTGGATGGCCTATAGATATTACCAGAGGTTCTGGAGGAGGATCTACCGGGAATGCAACTGGAGGAGGCGCTGGCTCTTGTATAAGTGCAGGGCTTTATTGTGAGAACGCCGGAGCTTGTGAAGCTGCGGGCGGGCAGATAAATTATGGACTTGAGTGTTCTTTTTCAGGAGAATATTGCTGTAATGTTCGTGTTGCTCAAGCGACTTGCGCAGAGTTAAACGGGGATGTTTGCTCTTCTGGAGAGGTATGCAGCGGCACTATTGTTTCTTCTGTTGATAGAAGCTGTTGTGTTGGAGGAAGTTGCAGCGCTGCTACTGCAGAGAATACGTGCACATTATTTAATGATGATGGAATTTGCAGAACAAACTGCGGGCCTGATGAATCTAAAACAAGTGATTCTTGTCCGCTTGCAGGAGAGGTGTGCTGTATTCCGGGAAGCGGCACTCTTCCAACTAAAGAAGGAAATATTTGGATCTGGGTTTTAGTTTTTGGAATATTAATATTGCTTGCTATCCTTGGAATAGTTTATAGAAATAAGATTAGGGTTTGGTGGTATAGCAGAAAGGGGAAGATTAGGACGACTCCTGTCAGCAGAGGAGGTGGGTTTGGAGGAGTATTAAGCCCTGGAAGACCTGGGCCAAGATTTGGCGGAGGGTTTGGGGGAGGGCAGATGAGAAGGCCTGTTGGAAGAGTTCCTTCAAGAGGAGGCAGAGACAGTGAGTTTGAAGAGACTATGAAAAAACTTAAAGACATGAGCAAATGAGATTGGCTATTTTATTTATAATTGGTGTATTTTTGCTGTGGAATGTTGGCGCAATTTCCAGCGACTTGAGGGAGAATTATCAACCAGGAGAGACGATTATCGCTGAGATTGCTGGAAATATCTTAGAACCATTGAATTCTGAAGATGTTGAGTTTAAGAGAGGGCATGTTTTAGTTCCGCTTGATTATGAGCTGAAGAGGGTTGGAGATAAATGGTATTTGTGGGCTATTTCTCCCTTGAATGAGAATAATTATACTATTTCCATAAAAGATATTTCTACTACTGTTAATGGTGTGCGGACGGAGATTGATTTTGAGCAGAATTTTTCTGTATCTGGCGAGCTGATTGATTATTCTGTGAGGCCTGGATTTATTTTGAGCTCGGAGGATTTTTCTTTAGATTTTACATTGAATAAGGATTTTGATGAGGTGATAGACGCTGACTTTCCTGAATCTAGAAGTGTTGTTTTGAAGCCGGGAAGCAATAAGATTGAGTTTTCAATTTCTGGAGTTGAAGGCAGTGAATTTATATTGATAAATGCTGGAAGATATTCTATTCCGGCTTATATTACTAAGAAAGATAAGGAAGAAATAATTGACGAGGGCTACTTGCCCAAAGTGAGATTTAAGCCAAGAAATATAGAAAGTATTGTCTTGCGCTCTGGCGAGATTCCTGTTTATCCTATTATAATAATTAATGATGGGCTTGAAGAGGTTTTATTTGAGCTTGAATTTAACAGGGATTTGTTTTTTATTGAGCCATCTGACGAGGAGGTTTTGATTTCTGGGGAGGGTGCTGTTGAATTTAATTTAAGCCTGAAGGACCTTCCTAGCGCAGGCATAGATGAGAAGTTGATTGCGCGTTCAGGGGATTTTTCTTTGGAGCTGCCTGTTTTCATAGAGTTAACAGAGAATCAGAGCGAGGTCTCAACGCCTTATCTTGAAGAGAACTTTACAGAGACTTCATTATTTTATTGCAACGAGTTAAGTGGGAAGCAATGCTCATCTGGACAGGAGTGTTCTGGAGAGATTAAGGCGAGCTTGGATGGGAATTGTTGTATAGGGCTTTGTGTTGAGCCCCCGGATGAAGGAGGGATTAACAAGTTTTGGCTTGGGCTTGCTATCTTTGGAGTTGTTGTTTTAATTGTGTTAATTGTTTGGGTTAAGTTTAGGGGCGCTCGCAAGAATAAAAAAGGTTTGGGTGATAGGGTTAGGGAGATTGAGAAGGGGACTCCTTAGGTAATTATTTAAAGATATTTTTGTTTTGTTTGGGATGAAAAAGAGTGTATTGTTAGCTTTGATTTTAGTTTTATCTTTGACGCTGGTGTCAGTTTTTAGTTTTCCATATTGGCTTAATGAAATTTTTGGAGGAGGAGTTACAGGGAATGTTGTTTCTTTGTCGGATTTGTCAGGGCATTGGAAGTTTGAGGATAATTTTGATGATGGGTCTGGGAATGGGAACACTCTTTTGAATAGTTATGTAACTTTTACTGATGGAAAGGATGGGTTGGGGAGGGCTGTTAGTTTTGACGGAGTTGGAAGTGTATTGAGAGTTGGTTCCAGCTCTTCTTTTAATTTTGGACA
>CAZVKQ010000022.1:0-12528 GCA_964626985.1 Candidatus Woesearchaeota archaeon
TAGGAGAGCTTTAGAAAAATATCTAGGATATGAAATAACACACGATAATTCCAGTGTTGAATTTACCGGGAGCGCTTTGTCAGAAGAGTTTTACCAGCAGTTGAGAATAGCTGTGATAATTGCTTTTGTTTTTATGGGGATAGTTGTTTTCTTTATATTCAGGACTTTTGTTCCTAGTTTGGCTGTTATCTTAAGCGCTTTTGCTGATATTGTTATGACTATTGCTGTTGTTGATTATTTTGGAATGCAGCTTTCTATTGCGGGAATTGTCGCTTTCCTGATGCTTATAGGATATAGTGTTGATACTGATATTTTGCTAACGAGCAGAGTGCTGAAGAGGCACGAAGGCGAGACTAATGAGAGATTGTGGGGAGCTTTTAAAACCGGGATGACTATGACTTTGACGTCTATTGCTGCTATCGGGGTTTCTTTGATTATTATTTATAATTTATCTGATACTTTAAGACAGATATTTACTATAATATTAATCGGGCTTTGCTTTGACCTGCTGAATACCTGGCTTATGAATACCGGAATTTTGAAATTGTATATTGAGAGAAAGGAGGCGCGAAGATGAAAGTTGGAATTAGAATTTGGATTTTGATTATAGCTATCTTGATTTCTTTATTGGCGATAAGACCTTCTTTTGACGACGGGGTTTTTGTAAAATCTGTTGATAAAGATTCTTTAATTTTTAGTGAGGGCTTGAGGCAGGGAGATATTATAAAATCTGTTAGTGGAATTAAAGTTGAGGGCAGGGCAGATTATAGTGAAGTTATCAGCGACTTGCTTGAAGACGGAATTGAGAAGAGAATTGATGTTACAACTAAAAGTGGAGAATATACTGTCTTCACTAATGAAAGTCTGGGCATTACTGTTGATGATGTCCCTAAAAGCAGGATTAAAACCGGGCTTGATATTAGGGGAGGAGCAAGAGCGCTTGTTAAAGCAGATGTTCCTTTAGGAGATGCTGAACTGGATGATTTAATAGAGGTCAGCAGGAACAGGTTTAATGTTTTTGGATTAAGTGATGTAAACATTAAAGGAGTAAGGGATTTAAGCGGAGAAAGATTTATGTTAGTTGAAGTTGCTGGAGCAACGCCCGATGATTTAGAGGAGCTAATAGCAAAGCAGGGGAAATTTGAGGCAAAGATAGCTAATCAGACTGTTTTTATAGGCGGAGAGGAGGATATTAGTGATGTCTGCAGGAATGATGCTACCTGCGCTTCAATTCAGAGCTGTTTTGCTGTTGAGGAAGGTTATGCCTGCAACTTTGCATTCACTATTTATTTGACGCAGGGGGCTGCAGAGAGGCATGCTGACTTTACAGGAAATTTGAGTTTAGATTCCAGCGGACAGTATTTGAACGAGTCTTTAGTTTTATTTATTGACGACTTGGAAGTTGATTCCCTTTTGATTGGGGCGAGTTTGAGAGGGCAAGTAACGACACAGATTTCTATTCAGGGCAGTGGAACCGGACCGACGCAGAATGACGCTTTGAAGAATGCACAGGAAGAGATGCACAGACTGCAGACAATTTTAATTACAGGAAGCCTGCCTTACAAATTGGAGATAGTTAAGCTTGATAGCATTTCTCCATTGTTGGGGAGCGGGTTTGTTAATTCTATATTGCTTGCCGGAGCTTCTGCTATTCTGCTTGTTTCTGTTATAGTTTTCGTCAGATATAGAAAGATTAAGGCTTCTTTGGCCTTGCTGTTTACTTCCTTCTCTGAATTGATTATTATTCTGGGAGTTGCCGCATTAATCAGCTGGAATTTGGATCTGCCTTCTATTGCAGGGATTTTAGCAACTATCGGAACTGGTGTTGATCAACAGATTGTTATTTTAGATGAGGCGCGTTCTGGAAGAAGTGTTGGGATTAAAGAGAGGATGAAGAGAGCCTTGTTTGTTGTTATTACTGCCTACTTGACTTCTCTTGTGGCCTTATTGCCTCTTTATTGGGCAGGGGCTGGATTGTTTAAAGGATTTGCAATAACGACGATTATTGGAATTACTGCAGGAGTATTTATTTCAAGGCCTGCTTTTGCTGAAATGATTAGGAGGATTGAGGATTAGGGGGACTTTGCTAAGATATAAATATCTCTTTAATATTATTTAGCAGATAAGAGGTTTGGAAATGTTACCTAGATGGCACATAATTTTAGGAGCGTTATTTACGAGTATTGTCTGGATAGTTGCGCCTGGAATTGATTATTTATATTTAGCTTTAATCTTCTTTTCTTCCTTTTTGATTGATTTTGACCATTATATTGTTTCTTCTGTGAAAACTGGGAAGCTGAGATTGAAACATTCTTTTGACTATCATGATGATATGTTGGAAAGGGAAAAGGAAGAGAATGAGAAAGGAATTAGAAAGAGAGGGGATTTTCATTTATTTCATACTATTGAGTTTCACATAATTATTGGTTTGATGAGTTTGGTATGGATTGGGTTTTTTTATGTTTTTACTGGAATGATATTCCATACCTTGCTTGATGTTTTTTCTTCTTTATATAATGATAGATTATATAGAAGAGAATATTTTTTTCTGAATTGGCTAAGAAAAACTGCTGCTTAATCTATTTAATGCAGAATGATTATTTTTATATAGGTGCTTGGATATGCTAAATTATGAAAAGAAGGTTTATTGTTACTGGGGGTGCTGGTTTTATTGGGAGTAATTTTCTTAGGCATATGATTGGGAAGTATAAAGGCTGCGAGTTTGTTAATATAGATAAATTAACTTATTCTGGAAATAAAAATAATCTTAAGGATTTTGAAGGCCGGAAGAACTATGAATTTGTTTTGGCAGATATATGTGATGTTGAGAAAATTCAAGGGGTTATAAGAGAAGGGGATATTATTGTTAATTTTGCCGCTGAATCTCATGTGGATAATTCTATTCTTGACCCAGGGTCTTTTGTCAGAGCTAATGTTCTTGGAACTCAGATTTTGCTGGAGGCTGCTAGAAAGAAGAATGCAAAGCTATTTGTTCAGATTTCAACTGATGAGGTTTATGGTTCTCTTAGGTTTGATTCTAAATCTTCCAGCGAGGGAGACGTTATGAAGCCTTCTTCTCCATATAGCGCTTCTAAAGCTGCTGCAGAATTGCTTTGCTTGGCTAATTATAAAACTTTTAAACAGCCCGTTATCATAACTAGATCTTCAAATAACTTTGGGCCGTATCAATTTCCTGAGAAGGTAATTCCTTTGTTTGTTACTAATCTAATCGAAGGAGAAAAGGTCCCTCTTTATGGAACTGGAAAGAATATCAGAGATTGGATTTATGTCTTAGATAATTGTGAGGCAATTGACTTTATTATTCATAATGGCAAGACAGGAGAGGCTTATAATATTGGAGGAGGCAATGAGATAACAAATCTTGAGTTGACTAACAGAATTATTAGTGCTATGGGGAAAGGAGAAGACAGCATAGAATATGTCCAGGATAGAGCAGGGCATGATTTAAGATACTCTCTGGATTGCACTAAGATAAATTTATTGGGATGGAGGCCACGCTTTAATTTTGAAACTGCCCTTGGCGAGACATTGGAATGGTACAAAAATAATTCAGAGTGGTGGAAAGAATTAAAGAACACTGCTGGCAAGAGGACGAGATGAAGGGGATAATTCTTGCTGGGGGCTCTGGAACCAGGCTGTATCCTGTAACTTATGCTATAAGCAAACAAATAACTCCTTTGTATGACAAACCAATGATATATTATCCTCTTTCTACTTTAATGTCTGCTGGAATAAAAGAAATATTGATTATCTCTACTCCCTATGACCTTCCCCTCTTCAGAAAGTTGTTAGGTGATGGCTCTCAATATGGCTGTTTATTTTCCTATGCAGTTCAAGAAGAGCCGAAGGGACTAGCCCAGGCTTTTGTTATAGGAAGAGACTTTATAGGAAAAGACAAAGTTGCTTTGATACTTGGAGATAATGTTTTTTATGGGGAGGGTTTAGGTTCTCAACTAGAGAAGTGCACAAATCCTGATGGAGCCATAATCTTCGCTTATCATGTTTCTGATCCTGAGAGATATGGGGTTGTTGAGTTTGATAGAAGTTTTAATGTTCTCTCACTTGAGGAGAAGCCACTTAATCCCAAGTCAAATTACGCTGTTCCTGGACTGTATTTTTATGATAACTCTGTAGTTGACTTAGTAAAGGATCTTACACCAAGTAAAAGAGGAGAGTATGAAATTACTGATTTGAACAGAGAGTTTCTTAAGAGGAAGAAACTAAAAACAATTGTGCTTTATAGAGGAACTGCATGGCTTGATACAGGAACATTTGATTCTTTGATGCAGGCATCGCAATTTGTTCAAGTTATAGAGAAGAGACAGGGCTTAAAAATTGGGTGCATAGAAGAAGTAGCTTATCAAAAGAAGTTTATAAATGGGGAGCAGTTGAGAAAATTGGCTGGACCTTTAGTTAATAGTGGATATGGGCAGTATCTGCTTAATTTGATTGGCAGGGAGAACTACTAAATAAAACTTACAAAGCCCTTTGCCAAAAGCAGGAAAGCTGGTATCCAGAGCAGAATTGCCGGAAGGGTGAAGAAGATTGATAAAATAAGAAGTATTGACGAGGATAAGTCTATTATGCTTAATGGTATTTCTCCTGTAAATATAAACATTGCTTTTAGGAAAAGCAGCCCTGATGCAAAAAGGATTAGCTGGAAGAGAGGGCTTATTCCGAATATTAATGCCAAAAAGATGAAGGCTGCTATTATGTCTATTGCTCCGAGTATCTTAACTAATACCATCTTAATGTGAAGTTGTAAGGTATAAAAGATTTTGCATTGGCAAGATATTTATAGGCCATCTTATTTTGGTTATTTATGAAAAATAGGATTATGGTTCTTGTTGTTGCGTATAATGCGGAGTCTACAATTTCCAGATTGTTAGATGAGATTCCTGAAGAGATTTGGAAAGGCGCTGAGGAGATAGTTGTAGCAGACGACTGTTCTCAAGACAAAACTAGCGAAGTTGCTAGAGAATATAAGAAAAATAATAGGAGGAATAATCTTTTTGTAATAAGGCATGAAAAGAATAATGGTTATGGGGGCAATCAAAAGTGGGGGTATAATTACGCTATTAATAAGGGATATGATATAGTTGTTATGCTTCATGGAGATGTTCAGTACTCTCCAGGCGAGATACCAATGCTTTTAGTTCCTTTAGAAGAAGGAAAGGCAGATATGGTTTTTGGCTCCAGGATTGCCGGAGATCCGCTTGGCGGCGGGATGCCTTTGTATAAGTTCATAGGAAATAAGTTCTTGACAGGTGTTGAGAATTTTGTTCTGAGAAAAAACTTAAGCGAATATCATTCCGGCTTTAGACTTTATTCTGTAAATGCTCTTAAGAAAGTACCTTTTAATTTATGCAGTAACGACTTCCACTTTGACAGCGAGATAATGATACAGCTGATTATGAAGAAACAAAGAATCGCTGAAATTCCTATAAGCACCCATTACGGAAATGAAAAGTGTTATGTTAGAGTTATTCCGTATGGGCTGAATATTTTGAAGACGCTTGGGGAATATCTTTTAACTAAAAGCAAGATAAAAATATACAAGAAATATAATCTCTGATTATTTCTTCTTACAGATGAAGAGCAATATACTTGAACTTTTTTCTGAAGATAAGAATTTTGAGAAGGTTATTATCCATGATAATATATAATTTAAGATAATGTATATCGGCACTGGGCGCGGCTTTTTTTCTGTATTCTTTTTAAACTGCTTTACTAATAAGGTTGTTAATCTTCTTTCCAGCCGGCTCCCTATTGTTTTTCTTTCTACAATCCTTAGGCCTTGTTCTTCTATGTCTTTTTTGAATTCCGGAGGATTAAATCTTCTATAGTGTCCGACAAATTCGTCGTCTATATCCCAGAATTTCTGCCAGCAGGGAACAGTTATAAATACCAGTCCTTCTTCTGCCATGACTCTTGATATTTCTTTTAATGCTTTCTTGTAATCTTCTATATGCTCTAAGACTTCTGAACAAAATATAATATCTACTGAGTTATCTTTTAGAGGCAGGTTTGTTATTGAGCCGGGAGCGGTTTTGTAGCCCTTCTTTTTTAGAACTTCTAAAGCTGACCTTGATATGTCTATAAAAAGCGTTTTTTGTGGGCTTGGTGTTACCGGAGATATTCCGCAACCTATATCAATTATTCTTCCTTGAATTGGATATTTTTTTGAGTAAAATCTTATTAATCTTTTTCTATTTAAGTAATTAAATAAGTAATTTTTTAGTTTTATGTAGTCTTTATCATTGAAGAATCTTGTAAAATCTTCTATCTGTTGGGAGCTCATTATATAATTAAACTGATATTGTTTAAAGGCATTTGTGTAATTATATAGATATATATTTAAATTGTTTCCGTCATCTTTTTTTATGGAAGAAGAATCCGGCTTTTTTGAGGGCTTTGTTGATGGAGTTCTGGATATTATTTATTCTCCAAAAAAAAGGTATGTGAGAATGTTAATTCTCCTCGTTTGCGCAGGATTTTTATTGAGACTTGTCGCTTCTGTTAATTTGAATGTTCTTGCAGATGACATGGTTTTTGCCTCACAGAGCGCCGGCATCTTGAACGCTGGTATTTTATCTACGCATTCTAACCCTCCTTTGTTTTTTTATTTGACTGACCTTGCATATAAGTTTTTTGGCTATACTACTTTTTCTTCCAGACTTTTGCCTCTGATTGCGGGAACTTTTTTGATTATTGTCATCTTTTTAATTACAAGAAAGTTGTTCAATGAGAAAATTGCTTTAATGTCTGCATTTTTTGTTACTTTTTCTAGTTTTTTAATAAGAATGACTTTTTCTGAACAGAGCCTTTTGATATTTTTCTTTGTCTTTTTTGGCACTTATCTTGGGATGGTTTATTTGGATAATAAAAAACTGCGTTACCTTATATTTTCCGGTGTTCTTTTTGGGCTTGGGTTTCTTACTAAATATAACTCTCCTTTCTTTATTGTTTCTTTCATAGTCTTTTCTGCTTATTACTCCAGAAGAAGAGGCGAGATTATCTTCTCTAAAAGAAATATTAAACATTTTATTTTGTTTTTATGTATTATATTTATTTTTGTTATCCCTGTTCTTTCTTTTAATTATTTAATTTATAAAGAGATGGGTATTGTTGATGTTTATTTTAGCAGAGTTATTGGGGTTGAGAAAGCGCAGGAGCTTTATGCCGGGCTTGGGGGGCAGGAGCGCTCGTTTTTTGATAATTTGCTGATTTGGTCTAATTATGGCAACTATAAACTTGTTTATAAAACAGACCCTGTGATACTTTTATTTTCTGTTTTAGGGCTTGGCTTGTTTATCAGAAAAAAGCGGAACATTGCCTTATTTTTCTTTCTGTCTTTCTTGATAATTCCTTTTGTCCTTCAGAGTGCTGGCGCTCCATTGCAGAAGCATTTTGCATTTATGCCCTTTCTCTTTTCTATTCCTGCCGGTTATGGTTTGAATTGGACTATGGATAGATTCGGGAGCGTGAAGTCTGTTCGTTGGGCAATTATTATTGTCTTGCTGGCTTTGATGTTCGTTAGTCTGGGGATAGCTCATGGAACTCCTGGGAATTATTTCTCCAAGAGCGATACTTCTCAACTTAAAGAGTTCTTGAATGATAATGTTCGAAAGGATGATTTAGTTATCTTTGACTCCAGAATTTATACTGCCCAGACTTTCTGGCTTGCTACTGATAATCACTTTTTAACATTACAACAATTCCCAGAATTTTATAAATATAATCAAGAGCTTGGCGAGGAACTTATAAGTCTTACAAATATATACTTTGTGGAGTGCGTTATTGATGATTGTGGGTGGGGGTGGGTTTCTGACAACCAAGAATTCAATCAGACCAGCGAATCTTTATTGAATGGCATAAGAGAACAAGGAGAGGTTGTGAAGAGAATAAATTCTTATGATTATAGTGGAAATGAGCTTTATGGAGATAAAATTAATAGTGAGAAATATGCTGTTTATAGAGTAAAGGCAGAGCTAAGCCCATTGCTTATAGGGCAGGCTGATTTAATAAATTCCTTTTATTTTGCTCCTTACTTATATAAGAATATGGAATCTTATGTGTATAATTATGATAGGAATGGACTCAATGGGCTTGTTCATAATATTTCCTTATGGATAATTTACCTTGCTATGCTATTGACTTTTATTTCTTTTGTTATTGTTTTAAGATTTGTTTAGGATTAGTTTTATTAATTTCTTTCCGTTGTGAATTGATATGTCGTACCATTCTTTTATTTTTGGATAGTGCCTTTTGCCTAGTTTTCTTTCGTTAAATTCGTAAAGAGGAAATTCACCATGTCTCCAAGAGAGAGTTTTGCAAGATGAGAAATTGTTGAACCTTTGAATGATGCCTCTTTTTTTCCAGTCCTGCATTAATTTTAGGTCTTCTCCCTGATTCCAGAAAAGTGCTTCATCCCATTGCGCTTTTTTCCAGACTGATTTTTTTAGAATGTAAAGCCCTCCGTCTATCCATCCGTTTTCATCCCAATCTTCATAGTCTAAAAGGCCTAGTCTTGGCGCTTTTTTGAATTTTGAGCCGTGTGTTATCCAGTCTCCACATCTTTTTCCTTCATCGTTTAGAATTTTACATGAGAGGACTTCAAAGAAATTTCCATACTTTTTCATTCCATTGTAAAAATCTTTTGATGGAACTATTCTGTCGTGCATCACTACGACGTTCTCGTATTTTGCCTCTTCCAGAATCTTGTTTTTTTGTCCCGTAATCCAACCTGTGTCAAACTTTTTGAAGAAAATATAGTTTATGTCTTTTTCTTTTATTTCTTTATATTTTCCGCAAATTATTATCTCATATTTTGGTATATTTAGTTTTCTTATTGCATTAATCTGCTCTTCTATCCAATCTGTTTTCTTTCCGTTTGTTATTATCCCGAATGTCCAATTATTTATTGAGTCTTCTTTTTTTAACAGAGGGTTTGTTTTTTGGAAGACTAGTATTTTATTCTTTTTGTCTTCTTTTCTCAAGGCAGCTTTTTCCTGAAAGAGGTTTGTTGCTTCTTTTACTAACTTGTTGAAGAAGAGCTGTTTATTTTCTTTTAGTTTTATTATGATAAAGCCGTTTACTTTTGTGTAGATTAGCATTTCTTTTAGAATTATTGGATAGAACTTTGTTTCTGCTATGTCCTCTATAAATGTAAAGTCTAAGGTTTCTGGCTCGGCTATTTCTCTTAAGGAGAACAGGCCGTTTCTTTTTATTGGAGCATGGATTGTGTTCTTTTCTTGGAGAATTCTTGTTTGCGATAGGTCAACTCCTTTTCCTTTTAGATAGTCTGTCATTTAAATTGATTGATTTTTGTGTTTAAAAAGTTCTTGGTTTATTTTTGCTACTTTGAGGAATAACAAAAATTGTCTGTTGGAGAATAAAGTCTTTAAATAGCTGGGGATTTAACAGTTGATATGGTTTCGCAAATTCGAGGGCTTGAAAAAAGGGTTCAAATTGGGAAGCAGGCTTTGTTGCATGCAGGAAGACATATTCTTAATTTGTTTGGGAAGTCCATGGATGAGCTTGGGACTGAGTATAAGGCGGGAGATGGAGATACCCCTAGAACATTGATTGATACTCATTCTGAAAAAGATATTAGAGCCTATGTACAAGATAGCGGTGCTTTTCAAGGATTTAGTTTCTATGGGGAAGAGGCTGGAGGGGTTTTAACTGGGAGAGATATAATTGTTGACCCTTATGATGGGACTAGTAATGCCCAGATAAAGCTTGGTATGTCTACTTCAGGTATGTGTCTTTTTGAAGAGGGAGGTCTTGTTGCTAGTATTATATTACATCCTTTTAAAAGAAAGTTGTTTGGGGCTATGAAGGGAGGGGGAGCTTATGTTAATAATGTTGTTGTAAGGAGAAAGAAAAGTGGTGACCATAGATTAAGCGAGTCTAGTGATGGGCCTGTTCAGATACATACTGATACAGAATCTAATTCTGCTAAGACTAGATACGCTTGGGTTGATGCGTTGTTTAATGATAAGACTACTGGAAGAAAGAATGCATGGATTGCTGGGATGGTCGAGGCTGGCCTTATACGGAATGTTAGGATGACTGGAAGTAATATTGGCTACTCCGCGGAGATTGCTGAAGGAGGAGGGCATTATCAGTTGACTGATGCGGTTGGGGGATTTTATTATTTAGCTGGTTATAATTTGATAGAAGAAGCTGGAGGGAGAATGGTTAATTTGGAGGGGGTTGAGCCTACGAAGAGAGACCAAGTTGTTATAGCTGTTGCAAATCCGGCTGACTTAGATAAGGTTTTGGAAATACTAGAAGAGCTTACGGAGAATATAAGGGATTTAGGTAATATGACTCTTGAGGAATTTGAGGCTAATGAGAGGAGGATTTTAGATGAGATTGAGGTCAAGGGCGCTAGAGCGCGGGAGAGTGGTTTGGTTTGCGGTGTTCCTAATGAGCCCATGTTAGGATATTTGGTTTATTTGAGATTTTGTCGGGACGATTTAGAATGCGGGATAGAAGAATTCTCAAGACGGATTAATTCTGCTGTTGATGGAAGGTCTTTAATATATACTGCTGATAATGTGCATCAAACAATTGGAGATTTTATTGTTAAGGAAGATTCTGATAGGCGTGCTTTTCCCTTTTCAGGCATTCTTGATTCCCTGGTACATGCTGGTCCTGTTTCCATGTTTAATGGTTTTGTTAGTGGTAATGATTCTGTTATTTTAGAACCTTCTAATGTAGATTGTGGGAGTTATGAGTTAATTGAACAAATGGCCTCTTATAACTATGGAGGAGTTTTTAATTTAAGAAGGGTGGGGTAGACATATTACTATAAGTAGATTTATTCAGGATATCCCTCCTGGAGAAATTGGAAGATTTAATAAATTAATTGATGAAGACGCCAAAGTGGGATGGAGATATGGTATGGTAGTTGCTAGAACTTTGAATGTTGGCCATTTTACCCTTAGCAAAGGGGGGTTTAAATTAGATTCTTACGCTAGTTTTCATTTTTATAGGAGTAGTTAAGCAAAAAAGATAGATTATTAAATTAACATAATTTAATTTTGAAATGTCTCGCAAGATAAAGAAGATTGAAGAATTAGTTGAAATATCCGAGAGACTGAAGAAAGAAGGGAAGGTTATTGTCACGACGAACGGATGTTTTGACATACTTCACTGTGCACATATAAATTTGATTGAGAGGGCTAGAGCCAAAGGAGACTTGCTTATTGTTTTGGTTAACAGTGACAGCTCTGTCAGAAAATTAAAAGGAGATAAAAGACCTGTTATTCCAGAGAATGAGAGAGTTAGAATATTAGCTGCTTTAGGGGCAGTTGATTATGTTGGCGTCTTTGATGAAGAGACTCCCCTTAACATATTGGAAAAGATTAGACCTGATGTGCATGTAAAGGGGGGCAGCTCTAATAAGAAGCTCCTGCTTGAAGAGAAATCCTTGCTTGAAGCTTGGGGCTGCAAGCATATTATTCTTCCTATTGAGAAGGGCTTTTCTACTACTAATATTATAGATAAGGTTTTGGCTAAATATAACGGCTCTTAGTATATTTTCTAGGCGAGAAAATCTTAAATAGCTTGGCGATATTGTTTTTTATGGAAAGAGAGAGAATATTAACGCATAGGGGTTTGGAGCCGTCTAAGGAGAAGTTTTATCCTGAGAGCAGTTATGAAGCTTTAGAGAATCATTTATCCAGAGGTTTTGGAATAGAGTTTGACCCTAATTTTGCCGCTGATGGAATTGTTGTTTCTCACGACGCTAATTTGAAAAGAATAACAAATGGGAAGGATGAGAGGAGTTTTTCTGAAGTTAGCATTTCAGAGCTTAAATCAATTAATTATGGGGGAGAAGTTAAGGGGCGGATTGCTACTTTTTCAGAAGTTATGGAACTAATAAGGAAGAGTTCTGCTAAATTAAGCGCTATGCATTTGAAGGGAGTTAATCAAGATGAAGAGAAATTGGATTTACTACTAGAGGAATTGAAGAAAAACGAAGATTTATTGGACAGATTTATTATTTTTGATTTGAAGCCTGAGGCAGCTAGGTATTTGAAGGGTGAGCTACCCAGTCTGAAGTTGGCTCCTTCTGTTGCGCATTCTTATGACATTAAAAGGTATAATGGTGTTGTTAGGGGAACTCTTTTTTCTATTGATGAAGTGTTGAGATTAAGAGATATTTATGATTGGGTTTGGCTTGATGAGTGGGACCTTGCTGATTCTAATGGGGGAGGGAAGAAATTTTATACTGCTAAGACTTTTGATGTTATGCGGAATGCGGGATATAAGATTGGTTTAGTTACTCCTGAACTTCATGGGACTTCTCCCGGGCTTTATGGAGGAGAGAGCCATGCTGACGCTTCTAATAAAGAAAGATTGTTTACGAGAATAAAGGAGATTGCTTCTCTTAAGCCGGATTTTATTTGCACTGATTATCCTGAAGAGTGTACAAAAATATGACGTCCTCTATGGGCTAAAGCCCATAGTTTCCTGAGAACGATCTGATCA
>CAZVKQ010000023.1:0-8842 GCA_964626985.1 Candidatus Woesearchaeota archaeon
GAGAAAATATGAGTTAACAGCGAGAAAGTTAGAAAATCAAAGAGGCTAAGCAGCATAATTATCTCTTAGTTTATTCATTATACTTCTAGCAGTGCCTTTCCTAACATCACTATGACGCGGAATCTGCGTTATAACTTCATGTTTTCCATTATAAATAGTAGTGTGATTTCCGCCCTCCCTTAATTCATAACCCATTCTAGAAGCAAGTCTCTTAAGTTCATCACCCTTAGTTAAAATTTTTCTTTTATCTAATAATTCCTCAGCTTCATTCTCCCCGCGACGAGACATCCCCAGCACAACCGCCCCCGCAATCAAAAACCAAACCGCCGCCACGCCCCCAACAGCAATATCGCTCTCTCCAAAAACAGCAAATCCAGTAACACCAGCAGAAACAGAATTAACAAATAGAACAGCCCCTATAAACAAAAAACTCGCTCCAACAATTAAATAAGCTCTTTTAGCCAGCATAAAATAAACAACCCAAAACACTTTATATTCCTTTCTCTTCTTAATAAATGGAATATTCCACACAAAGAGACCAGAAACTCAACCAGAGAAAAGCAGAAATAATAAGACAATATTTAATAGAGAATCCGAACAAATCTCCATCAGAGATACGCGAAGATTTAACAAGACGAGGATACAAAATAACAATAGAAGAAATAACAGCAGCCCTCTTCTTCACAAAACAGCCCAAAAAACTTTAATAACTCTCGTTCCTATCAATTACAATAAAAAGAGAATAAAATGACAATAGACCCAAAAAAAATAGTAGCAGCATTAAACCCTGACATATTCTGCGAACCAAGCGTAAGCTCAAAAGTAAAAGCATTAGTCAAAGAAAAGGGCTACTTAGAGGCGGCCAAAGAAGCCAAGCTAAAGCCGACAGAATATCTTGACATAATCCACACAAGATTTACAGAAGGCGCATTTAAAATGATTGGAACAAAATTCCCAATAGAACAGCATAAACTTTCCTACGATGTATTCTCGCAGAGTCTTGAGCCAATCTATTTTTGGATTTTAGATTACATAATGGAAGAATATAAGCGTTCTGAAAAACTAATAGATAACTTTGTCTCATCAGCCGGCTCCGGGCACTTCGCAGAGCTCCAGCAGAGAGCAACGCGAATGCAGGAAGAAGCAATGAAAATGTTCGGCACAGCAAACACAGTTTTGAGATCAATAATGAATATAATTTATGATTTGAAAGATTTCAAATTAAGATTAGCTCAATACGAAGATTATCACTCCCAAGACCCTAAAATAAAAAGCGCCTCCTTCCTCGCCTTAAAGCAAATCTGGCTGGACAGCGTTGACATAAAAAGAGGCAACTCTTCAATAAAAGCTCTCGGCGTTTCAGGCGCAAACCAGCCCAACTTCGTAACTCTAATTGACGCGTTCATGGCAGTAAGAAACTTAGACGATTTAAAGGAAATGGACTTAAATTTAAGAGTGAAAAGAATCTTGGAGCAGAGAATATCAGAATTTCTTCACTGGATAGAAATCTCTGAAACAGAGCTCAAAAAAAGATTTGAAATAGAGAAAACATATTTAAGAAGCCAGGTCAATACTTTGAAGCTCTATTCAAGATGGATAAAGCCCTATCTAAAGGCGGCGAAAGACTTAGAGCAGAGGACAAACCCAGACACAACAGACTTAATCAGCACATTTAATTCTGCAATTTTTGAATTATCAATTCTTGGAATAGGAGAATACAAGTGGGATGAGGACGTGGAGTTTGGAATTCTGCCCAAAGCGTACAAGAAATTAAAGCTAAGAATATACCTTCCTGTTGTTATAGTAGAATTCAGGTTCAGAAGCGCCCCTGACAGAACAGACCAGAGGGGGGGCTACGGCTACCGGGGAAAAGCAGACATAACATTTACCGGCTTCGCGCTGAACGAAGAAGAAATAAAAAAGCTGAAAGAGCTGATTGAAAAAGACGATGTCGGCGACTTAATGCAGATGATCTCCGGAGCAACAACAGAAAGTTTAGAGCAAATACAAGGAGACATAGACGAATTTCTTGAAGGTAAAAAGCAGGAGAAAAAAGAAGAGGATAAGCAGGAAGATTCAAATCCATTCACAGCGCTATTCTCATTTATGAAAAGAGAAAAAAAGGAATCCAAAAAAGGAGAATTATATCCTGACACAGAATACGAGAAAGTCCTCCGCTCCCAAGCTTCATTGGAGGGAAGATGGCAGTGCCGAAAGCTCTACGACGCGTTCAAGAAATCAATCGGAATGCCTGCCTTCCCGCCGACGATGTAATACATTTTCCTGGTAAAACATCCCCTATAAAAAATACCTCTCCTTTCTAAAACTCACAACCCAACACGCAGTAATTAAAAGATAATTATTTGGAGGTGACGGAAAGGGCGTTATAACCTTCAATACCCTACTCTCCTCACACACTAGTTAAAAAGATAACAATCTTCATAGCCCTAATTATTTATGTTACCATTCCCCCACATCAGAATTGTATTGTGATAATAATCAAGGTGGTGACTAATATAACAAGGCTAAATTAAAACACAACAAACAATTTTTATACTAAATCTCCCTTAATAAAACATGAGAAAAATAAAGAAAGTGCGTGAACTCCCTTCAAAAATAAAAGAAATAAAAAAAGACGAGAGTTTGGAAGAAGAAATTCAGGAGTCAGAAACTAAGCAATTCAGAAGATTCATAGAACAAGACGCCCAGACAGAAACAATCTCTCCCACACTAGCCAACGCTCAAGAAGCCCCCCAAAGATTAGAAACCCAAGCCAGACAATCCCAGACAGAAGCAAGAGAAACTCCCCAAACATTCTCCTACTCAAGAGAGGAAACCTCCCCAAGGTCAACATACAGAACTCTAGACCAAGACAACTTAGGCCAATCACAGCAAGCCCCACAAGACCCTCTCTCACCAAGACAAAACGCGCCAATACTAGGACAAAGAAATCCTCTCACAAGACAGAGATTTGACGACTTCAATGACTTAGATGACAGAAATACAATCTCCCAAGCTCAACAGCAAGATAAATATCAAGCCCAAGACACAACCATAAAACAGCAAAAAAGAAGAAGAGATATGATTTAAAATTTATAACAAAACAGACTACTCCTTACTAGGAGGCTTATAAAAATCCAAATCAACTTTTTGTCTACTATAAATCATAGCATAATTGCCCCTACTATAATCAGGCCTATAAGGCCTAATCCCATAAGCTTCCTGCCTAGTCGTTAAATAACTCACACCAATCTTTAACGGTTTAGATTTTTAAGT
Organism: Candidatus Woesearchaeota archaeon; assembly: GCA_964626985.1. Taxonomy (GTDB): domain Archaea; phylum Nanobdellota; class Nanobdellia; order Pacearchaeales; family GW2011-AR1; genus CAZVKQ01. The sequence continues at coordinate 3,277 of CAZVKQ010000023.1, forward strand.
CTTTCCTCAAGAATATTAGCTGTGCACCCCATGGATATATGTCCCTAAGATATACACAAAATAGAAAACTTTAATAATTATCTCACCCATTATAAAATATGGAAGAAATTGTATCTAACTTTGAATCATTGTCTGAAGAAGACATGTCAAAATATGCAGGAGAATGGATAGCAGTAATAGATAATAAATTAGTTGCTCATAGCAGTTCTTTGAAAGAAGTCTACGAGTTTACTAAACAAAATTATCCTAACAAAAAACCATTAATAGGAAGGCTCCCAGAAGACAAGCTGATAATTTTGTCCCTGAGTTAAAATGAGCTTTACATTCAAATACAAACCGATAAAATTAAAATCAGGGGAAAGAATTTATAGGCCTTTGATTCCTTTAACATTGAAGGCAGAGTTAAAATAGATATTTTAGCCATACTAGACTCTGGTTCAGATGTAACTATTATACCTAAAGAATTAGCAGAAATTTTAAACATAATACCTGAAAAAGAAAACGAAATAACAGGAATAAGTGGAAGGGGTATGAAAACAAAAGAAGGAGTTCATATTCCAGAAAGGGAGGACATTTCAGTAATAATAGGTAGAGCAGGGTTTTTCAGTCAGTTCAAAATAACATTTATTGAAGAAGAAAGAAAAATGGAATTCAAGAAATTTCTAATCCATCCCTCAAAACATTTATAACTCCCCCCATCTATATAATAAAATGTCAGAATCAAACTATAAAATTAATTTCTACGCAGGAGCAGACTATGGCCTAGACCCAGACTACGGAAATCCAATTGCCCCCTATGTCCCATTATCAAGTCTGGGAATGACAACAAACGCCCAGACAGCAAACCAAATCAACGCTGTCTCTCAATCTTTGGCAACAGGAGCAAAAACAGTTGAGGTTCAGATGACCTTCCCTCAAGTTGAAAAAGCAATTCCAAATCAGCACTTAGATGAAATCAACAGGTTAAAAAAACTTACTGGCGCTGAATTAACACTACATGGTCCAATGATAGAGCCGACCGGCTTCAATCCCCAGCAGGGGGGCTGGAACGAAATACAAAGACAGCAGGCCGAAAATCAAATCTGGACAGCAATAGAACGAGGACACAGATTAGACCCATCAGGAAATTTAGTAGTAACTCTCCACTCATCAGCAACACTCCCAGACCCGGAAACAAAATACATAACACCAGAAGGAAAAGAAGTGAACGCATCCCTTTTTGTCATAGACGAAAGAACCGGGCAGGCAGGCAACCTTCCCAAGCCAAAAAAAGATTATCTCTTCGGCGAAGAAGCAAGCACTAAGAAAGAGTTAGAAAGAATAAACAAAGAAAGATGGATACAAAGATTAAGCCAGGCAAGCGTCTTGTCAGACAGAAGCAAACAGGCAATCTCCGAAGTAGGCACAGTTCTATCAGGACAAGAAAAAGAAGAGCTGAAAGATAAATCAGCAGATGAAATATATAAACTGTCCAAATCAGCAGAAGGAAAAAAATTCTTTGAATCTCTAAATCCTGGAGCAAAAAAAGTAGCAGACCTCATAATAGAAAGAATGTATTACAGCGAGATAAACAACAGAGACGCCTACAACACCCTCCATGAAATGTACAACGAGGCATACTATCTGGCAGACAAAAAGAAAGACAATGACTCAATAAATAAGCTGAAGGAGTTCAAGGAAAAAGTAGGTCCTCTATTAGAAGAATATAACAAAGATAAAACCAAAGTGTACGAGCTAAACAATGCAGTAAAAGAAGGTATCCAATTATTTGACTCAATAGAGCCCCCCCAATCACTTCAGCCAATCAGAGAATTCGGAATAGAAAAGTCAGCAGAGACATTCGCAAATGTCGCATTTAAAGGATATAAAAAATTCGGCGACACGGCCCCGGTAATAAGCATTGAAAATCCTCCCGTCGGAACAGGATTCTCAAGAGCAGAAGAGATAGAAGAAATAATAAAAGAGACAAGAAAAAAATTCGTTGAAAAAGCAATGAAAGAATCAAGTCTATCAAAATCCGAAGCAGAAGAGCAAGCGGAAAAATTAATCGGCGCAACCTGGGACGTCGGCCACATAAATATGCTAAGGCAGTATGGCTACGGAGACAAAGAGCTGAAAGAGCAGACAAAAAGAATAGCCCCCTACATTAAGCACATTCATCTATCAGACAACTTCGGAATGGACCACTCCGAGCTTCCAATGGGAATGGGAAACGTCCCAATAAAAGAGCACGAAAAATTAATTAAAAAATACGGAAAGCAGTTAGATAAAATAAAAAGGGTCATTGAAACAGGCGACTGGTATCAGCACTTTCAAGCGCCCCCATTTTCAGAAGTCGCGTCAGCTTACGGCTCAGCGCTCTATCCAATGAAAGGCGGATACTGGAATCAATTTGCCGGAGCAACAGGCGGCTACTTCGTCGGCCAAGGCACAATCCTGCCAGATGTAAACTTCCAAACTTACGGAACAGGATTCTCAAATCTCCCGGTTGAGCTCGGCGGGCAAATGACAGGCCGAAACAGACTCTCGGGAAGCCCAACAGAATAAGAACGTTTTTAAACAACTTCCACTTTACTCCAGAATAAAAATGGCATCAAAAAAGAGTGAAAAATCCAGTTCAACAAAAATAAGAGCAGTTGAAGTCAAAGCATCCAATAAAAGCAGAAAGCCGCGAAGTGAAAAAGATATAGCAATAGACTTTGCAACAAAAGCCCATCAGAAATTTGACAAGATGATTAAGGCCTCAATTCTCTTCGGCTCACAGGCAAAAAACACAGCAACTTCCTCTTCAGACATTGATATAATTCTGGTAATTGACGACGCTTCAATAAACTGGGACTTGGAGCTTATAGCTTGGTATAGGGAAGAATTAGGCAAATTAATTTCAGCGCAGAACTATTCAAGAGAACTGCATATCAACACAATCAAACTAACAACTTGGTGGGAAGATTTAATGCACGGCGACCCTGTAATTCTAAACATTTTAAGATACGGTCAGGCGCTGATAGATTCAGGTGGCTTCTTCAATCCAATCAAAGTTTTACTGCTTCAGGGAAAAATAAAATCAACTCACGAAGCTGTTTACTCAGCTCTTCAAAGAGCTCCTGCCCACATAGCAAGAAGCAAGTTCGCTGAAATGTCAGCAATTGAGGGCGTTTACTGGGCAATGGTTGACTCTGCTCAAGCCGCGCTAATCATGGCAGGCAAACTCCCGCCAAGCCCAGAGCATCTCCCCGGAATGCTTAAAGTCACCTTCGTAGATCAAGGCATGCTGAAAATGAAAGCTGTCCAGGCCCTAAGAGAAATCTATGTCCTCCACAAATCAATAACTCACAGTGAAATTTCAGACATCAAAGGCCAGGACATTGACAACTGGCAGGAAACCGCAGAAAGATTCCTCATAGACATGACAAACTTAATTAACAAAATGATTGAAGAGCAGAAAGAATGAACTCTACTGCTGCCTAATTCCCATCTTTGCTAGTTCACCATCTATCTGCTCTTTAGCAGCACCATATAATATGTTCCTACCAAGCACAAAATTATCTCCAACTAATTTCTTATAAGCACTTCTTGCTGCACTTTCCCAGTCTTTTGTTGTATTCTCAACAACTTTTTCATAAGCTTTTTTAATTTCATCAGCACGCCTTTCTAATGCTTTTACAACAATCTCCTTAGATTTCTCCTTTTTATAATAACCTAACTTAACAGAAGCTTCTGCTAGTTTTGCAGCTCTCTCTTCTGCATCACTTCCAAGTTTAGCTTTTCTAGTTCTCTCAATCTGATCTTGTTTAACACCATCAATTAAGGCTTGTGTAGCAATCTTGGCCTCTTCCTCGCTATGAATTTCTTCACTATCAGCATATCTCTTAGCAAATTCTCTAGCTTCAACATAAGCACTGTAAGAAGATAAAACCTCTCCATCATCTTTTGAGGCATTAATTAACAATCCAACAGACTTTTTATTACCAACCATATTTTCTAATGTTTTCTTGGGAGCACCTTTAATAACATCATCAAGTTTATCCCTTAATGTTTTGCTAGCCCTATCACTATCTATAATTTGTTTATCCTGTGCTTCACCACTAGCAAAATTATAGTCAATATCATCTAAACTAACAGTACCTGGATCTATTCTACCGCTATTTACACCATTATCATAACCTATTTTTCTTATTTTACCCTTAGCTTTGTCTCTATCAGATGAAGGAAGGTCCTTGTTCCCACTATCAGAAAGAATCTTTTCTATATCTCTAGATGAATCCAATGATTCAACAAAGTTATCATACTCGTTTGCTTCTTTTGCCATACCAAATCCAAAAATCCCTACTATTTAAACCTTTCGTTTTTGTAAAACTATCAAGTAGTAACAAAACTCATACTTAATCCTCCAAATTTCCCAACCCCTTCAATTCCCCCCAAATTCCATCAAACTTCCATTGCTCCAATTATAGTAAACCAACTAAGTTCTTCAGTTGTTTAGGTTGGTTTACTAGACCTCAAGAACTTTCAGTTCTTGATGGCTGTCAAGAATTCAACAGTAAGAATTCTTGAAGCAGCAGAGCAATTAAAGCCACCGAAAGATTTAATTGGTCTGCTGTAATTCCTAACTACAACAAAACCCTTCCTAATTACCCACTACACAACCTCTTTCATTCAATAAAGAAACAAGTGCATTTGTAATCTATTAAGCGAACTCTATTCATCGTCGTAATTTGAATATTTGTTACTATTAACTTTACACCGCTCTCAAAAGTAGTACCTAACAATCCCTACAAACGTCAAAATATATCCAACTTTTCATTCGTCCCTTTCCACTCCTCCCCCAACCCCCCATCATCCCCCCCATCCCCATCAAAATCCCCAAACTCCTCATCTTCCTTATCTAACTCATCTAAAACCTCTGTAATATCAGCATCATTCCTTTCAACATTCCCCTCAATCGCTTCACTCCCAAAGAGTTTCCTAACATAACTCTCGGTTATAGCCTCTTCTTTCTTAATATCCTCCTTTCTTCCTGAAACTCCAGAATCAGAATCATCCTTAGAGTCCTTTCCATCAGAGCCGTCACCCTGGGAGCTTTCATTATCTGCCTCGCCAGAACTTTCTCCATCAGAATCCCCATCATTAAAAACAACCTCATCATCGTCTGGAGCATCTTCAAAATCCTCTGATTCAATAGGGATAGCGTCATTCAAATTTGGTATATCTCTTTCCTTCCCCGAAACTCCCCCGGCATAATCCTCAAAATCCCCTTCAGAATCGTCCCCATCAGAACCCTCTTCATCAGAGTCGTCCCCAGAACCGTCTTCCCCATCCAATCGCCCCTCAAGCTCCTGCAAAACAATATCTTCTATATCTTTATCCATTTCGTCCGCGCTCCCCAAATGTTGAATAGGAGTTTCTGCTTTTCTAACACCTGGTTTATGAGACACAAGCTCCTCAACTCCATTTTCAGAATCAACGCCAGAAGGTACACTGCTCTCAACAACAGCAGGCAGAGCAACAATCTCTCCATGTTTCATAATCTTCTCTTCATTCTCTAATTCATCTTCAACTTTTCTGA
>CAZVKQ010000023.1:8852-12460 GCA_964626985.1 Candidatus Woesearchaeota archaeon
ATCTCGCTGATATTCTTCGCAGCGTCGGCATTTACAGAAATAGAATCTATTCCCGCCTTTACTAAAAACTTAGCCATCTCTGGTTTGCTCCCAGCTTGTCCGCAGATAGAGCTCTCAACTTTATATTTCTTGCAAACATCAATAACATATTTTATCTCTCTCAAAACAGCAGGATGCGTTTCATCATACAAATACTGGACATCGCTGTTATTCCTGTCAATTCCCAGAGTAAACTGCGTCAAGTCATTCGTCCCAAAACTGATAAAATCAATTCCATCTCTGCAAAGCTCCTCAATAATCTGAACAGCGGCCGGCGTTTCAACCATAACACCGATTTTAACATTCTTAGGAATACCAACCTCCTCCAGCGCAATCCTCTTCGCCTCTTTCAATTCATTTAAATTAATAACCAATGGAAGCATCAAGCCAATCTTCTTATTATGATACTCGTCGGCAACTTCTTTGACAGCAGTAAACTCTGCCTTCAAAATTTCAGGATGCCTTAATGTAAATCTTATTCCGTGATCTCCCATCATCGGATTGCCCTCAACTTCCTTCACAGCACCCTCTAAATTTCTGAACTCGTCGCTCCTAATATCAGAGCTCCTAATCCAAATCTCGTCAAAAGGCGCAGCAATCTTCTTCAAGCCGTCAACTAAAATCTCAACATAATCCTTCATCTTCTTCTCCTTGACAAACTTCATCGGATGCTTTCCAGAACTTGCAATTATTCCCTCTAATCTCGTAAGCCCGATTGCCTTAACTCCGGACTTAGCAGCCCTCTCTGCATAATCAGGCAAATCAACAATAATTTTTATTTTGGTTCTTTTTGTAGAAACAATCGGCTCTATCACAACAGCCCTGCTCTCGCTCCGCCCCTCATAAACTTTCCCGCCCCGCCCGTCAACAGTTACTACCTGGCCGTCTTTTAATTTGGAAGTCGCCTCTCCTGTTCCAACAACACAAGGAATACCCATTTCCCTTGAAACAATAGAGGCGTGCGAAGTCAAGCCGCCCTCATCAGTAACAATCGCAGCCGCCCTTTGCATAGCAACAACCATATCAGGATTTGTCATCTCTGTAACAAGAACATCGCCCGCCTTGACTTTTCCAAGCTCGCCCAAATCGCGAACAACTTTAACAGTCCCGCTCCCAACTCCAGGCGAAGCACCCATCCCAGAAAGCAAAACCTCCCCGCTTAATTCCTTATCTCCATAATCTTTTATCTTCGTCGTTATAGGGCGCGACTGCACAATAAATATTTCTTCGCCCTCAATAGCAAACTCAATATCCTGCGGCTTGCTGTAATGCTCCTCAAGTTTTCTGGAATACTGCGCCAGTCTCTTTATCTCATAATCAGTTAAAGTCCTTCTCTTGCTCTTCTCCTCGCTCAATTTTACAACAACATTTTTCCCGCTGGAATCTCTGACTATTGCTACCTTTTTCTTATTAACTTCCTCGCTTAGTATCTTAAACTTATTAACATCTTTATCAACAATATAATTATCCGGCTTTATTCTCCCCGAAACAATTCCCTCGCCGAGCCCAAAAACCGCCTCAATCAAAATACTGCCATCTCCCTTGACAGGATTCTGCGAAAACATAACTCCGGATTTTTCAGAATCAATCATTCTCTGAACAACAACAGCCAAATAAACTTTAGAGTGTTCAAACTTCTTTTTCTCCCTGTAATAGATGGCGCGAGCAGTGAACAATGATGAAAAGCATCTCTTTACTTTTTCCAGCAAATCACTATTCCCCTTAACATTCAAAAAAGAATCCTGCTGTCCGGCAAAGCTCGCGTCTGCCAAATCCTCTGCAGTAGCACTTGATCTCACAGCAACAAAAGGCGGCTCGTGTCCTGTTCTTAAAATATCCAGAGCCCCGGCGCGCGCCCTGTCCATTCCTTTTTTATCAACATCCAAAATATCATAGGCCTCAAGAATATCGCTCTCCAAATCCTTCGGCATCTTGCCTTCCTCAATCAATTTCCTAATTTCTTTAGATGCATCATTTAGTTTATCAGTCTCATTAATATCTAATCTATCAAGAACCTCATTAATTTTATTTCTAATCCCTGTTTTTTCAATAAAATACTGATAAGCCTGCGCCGTCACAACAAATCCCGGTGGAATAGGGAATTTATTATTGTACATCTCACCCAAGCTGGCTCCCTTCCCGCCAGCAACGCCGACATCCCCATTGCTTAAATCAGAAAACCATTTAATATATTCAACTAACTTTCCTTTGTTTTTCTCGGTTAGTTGAATATTAGCGGAGCGATTAAAAGTTTCCGAAGAATTTAATTGGTCTGCTTTAAACTCTTTTTTTCCCTCTTCATGATTCATTCTATAAAGTAAACAAGAGAGTTAATAAATATTATGTCAAGAACTTTTAAAAACTAATTCAGCTTCTCAGCCATAATCTTGCCTCGGCAGGGCAGTTTTGACTTTATTATAGTCAGTGCTTTTCTGGCAATCCTAACAGTTTTCTCACTTTCGCAGCTAATAAAGAAAATTTCTGTCCCAGGATTAACAATCGCAGCCCTTCCTATATTAGCACCATAAGAATGAGTCATTCCACTAGAAAGCCTGTCTGCTCCAGCCCCAGATGCCAGCTTATTTTCCCTTAAAATATGATGGGGATAAACCTTGACAATTAAATAATACTGCCCCTGTGCTTCCTTGTCAAGATTTTTATTAAGCAGTAACCTCGCCGACTCCAGAGCATTGTCTCTTATCTGAACTTTTTCTTCGCAAATAAACCTGACAACAAAGCCGTGCTTCCCTGAAACATAAGCATCCTTGTTTCCCATGTTAAACTTAACAATTTTGCTCGGCGGAATTGTTTTGATGAATGCCTTTGATTTCTTCCCCGACTTCCTTGTAAATGGCCTGACAATCTTCTTAGAATACGCAGATGCTTTTCTTAATGCCGCCATTTAATTCTGCTCCCCCACAAAACTAGCGTCTTCTAATATTGCAATACCCTTATGATTTGTATCATCTCCCGAATACCAGCGACTAGGATTAATAAGAGCTAACTCTCTAATCCTATTAGCCACTTCATTTCCCCGAACTCTAGGAGCAGTAATTCTAGTACTTGGAGAATTATCTTTAAATTCAGGAGCAACTAAATAATAATACCTCTCCATCTCCAGTTTATTACAATCCATAACCTTCCCTTTTAAATTAACTAATATCATTATTTCTTCTCCTGTTTCTTTTCTTGAGAAGAATCTTTAACTTCAACCTCTGTTGTAACTGCCTGACCTGGAAGACCTTTTTCAAAAATCGCCCTAACTAAACCATTATTACCATGAGCATCGCTGATTTTCCCCTTGATAACTTTCCCAGCAGACGACTTCCATTCAACTTCTTTCCCGGCAAGTTTCTTTGCTTCAGCCCTGTCTTTCATGCCTAAATCTAAAAGGTAATGTCTCTCGTGAATCATCTTTCTTCCGCGTCTAAATTGAACTACTATTCCTTTCATGTTAAGTATGTCATGCAAAGAAAAATTAGGTTTTTAAATCTTCACTTTTATCAAAAGTGTGTGTTATCCCGAAATTATTTCATAAGGCTGTTCTAGATAGCTCTATGAAATTAAGC
>CAZVKQ010000024.1:0-12451 GCA_964626985.1 Candidatus Woesearchaeota archaeon
TATCAATTAAACTTAAATAAACCTTTTAAGAATTTGTATGTAATGAAAACTCCAAATCTTAGAAGACAGGAGAGCCCTGATTTCAAAGAAGAAATATATGGTATGGAATATCTTGAAGTAATACTAAGAAATCTAAGAAGAACAAACACTCCAATAATAGGCAATTACAAAAACGAAACATTTAGTTCGCAAATAACTGATCTTGAACAGCTGTCTCAATTAATAAAAAAAATAGGCGCATTAGACAAAAATCCAATAACTTTTATTAAAACCTATGGGGGAGAATTCAGACAGGCAGTTTATCTAGAAATCTACGCAGGAGAGAAACTTCCTCAAACAATAGTTAATGGTGCAAAAATAGGACATCCACTACCAAGAATATCCCTTGAGGCAAGAATTTGTTTCTATATGCCGCCATAATCTTTATAACCCCTTTCCACTAAAACTAAAAATGGAAAAGCAGAGAACTTTAATTTTAATAAAACCAGACGGAATAATCAGGCACTTAATAGGAAAAATAATCATGCGCTTTGAAGATTCTGGCTTAAAGATAATAGGAATGAAAATGTTTTGGGCAGACGAGGAATTTGCAGGCAAACATTACAGAAAAGATATTGAAGAGAAACACGGAAAAAGAGTTAGAGATGGATTAATAAAATACATTAAAGAAGGTCCTGTAATAGCAATTGTTTTAGAAGGAGTAGATGCAATTCAAGTCGCAAGAAAAATAACAGGCTCAACATATCCTTCAGAAGCTCTTCCTGGAACAATAAGGGGCGACTTTGCACACATCTCAAAAGACTACGCTAATGAAAACGAAATCAATGTCAGAAACTTAATCCATGCTTCTTCAGATGAAAAAGACGCAAAAATAGAAATTCCTCTTTGGTTTTTAAAAAAAGAGCTGCACTCTTATAAGACTGCTCACGATATAATTTGCTTTGAAGAATGACAACACAATACAAAAAGAAATAGCAGGAATCAATGCACAACTTGAGGCAATTTTAGAGCTTCTTGGAACAGAATTGGAATTAATTCCAACATCAAATAGGGGAGATTATTCTGGAGCGCAAGAAAGATTAGATACACTAACAGCACAAGCCAAAGCATCTGCGCACAAGAGTGAATCACAAGCAAGACTCTATAACCAATTAAAGAAAATTTCAGAAGACCAAGCCCATACAATTCATGACTATGAAAGAAGATTAAGAACTCAAGAAATGCAAATTCAGAGGCAACAAGAGATACTCCGCAGATATAAAAAGAAATAATTAAATTTAAAACGCTATTTTTCTCCATAATTTAAGCCCCTATAGTTAAAAGGATATAACACAACCTTGCGGCCAAAAGGCAAAAAGGTTGTATTCGAGGTTCAATTCCTCGTGGGGGCATTAATCCTTAAGATTAAAACACCAACCTAAATTAAATAATTCTGCGATGTTTATGGTTCAGTTTTCTAATGGTGCATTAACCCATTTTGATAGATGCTTTAAAGGAGCAGTTATCTAAATTTCGGTTTTTGCGTCTACGACCAAAAAGTTTTTAGTTCAAATATTCCTGAAATAAATATGAAAAAAGAAAAATTAAAAAGAATTGCTCCTATGACAAAGGTGCTAAACGGAAGAAGAGTTCATGTTTGCGATTATCATGGAACTTGCACAAACAAAGCACACAAAGAAGTTTATCCTATTTTAATTGGTAAGAGCGGTTGGAATTATTTGTGTAGAAAGCATTTTGAGCAGGAAAGAAAGAGACTCAAGGGAAAACTGCCTTATTGTTCTATCTAAGAGAAAAGTTTAAATAATATCATCTGATATAATATACATGGAATCGAAAACAATTGAGAAAAAAAGTTATGCAGAAATTAATGATATAGCAAGAAGCCCAACACTTCAGACTGTTCTAATGGTAGAAAAATTCATAAAAGACAACTCGGGAGAATACAAAAAAACAGATTTATTCAAAAATTTGCCGAGAAAAGTGATGTGGCAAACTTTTCAGGTGATAATGGAATATTTAGAAGATAACTTAAGAATAGCATACGACAGTGAGGGATATATAGTTTACATTTGGAACCCTACATTATATAAAAGATATGCTAATAGGAAAGAATTAGAATGGAATCCAAAGTAATCTTTGCTGATGAAGAACTAAAAAAGACATTTGAAAATTTAAAGTCGGGAGATGAAAGACTTTACAAAGAAATTGAAGAAGCGCTAAAAACAATTAAGCAAAACGCTTTCTTTGGCAGAAATGTAAAGAAAAAACTAATTCCTAAAGAATTAATACAAAAATATGGAATAGACAATCTTTGGATTTACAATTTGAGAAAAGACTGGAGACTACTTTATACAATAACGAACAATGAAGTTGAGGTTTTGGCGATAGTTCTTGATTGGATGAATCACAAAGATTATGAAAGATTGTTTAAGTTTTAATTATAAAATAATTATCGCAGAACACTATTTCTTTATATCACAGAGGAAAAAGTTGGGATTTTAATCCTTAGGATTAAATCTCCTACAGAAAAAGAATGATTGGGGAGGTTTATGGCATAACGCTTTTTCGGAGCGTTGATAAACAGAGTTCAGTGCTTCAAGTGGGGCGTTAGACTGGAAAACTTAATAAGCTCTAACTTCTTAAAACAATATGGAACTTACAACATTTTTAGTTAAAGCAAAAAAGAATACCTATGCGAACGGAAATCCTTGCAATAATAAATTCAAAAAATATTATTTAAAAAAATAAAATGTCAAAAATAAAAATAGCCGTAGTTCAGTTTGAAACAAAGAAAGATTTCTTCTTAGAGAACATAAAGAAAGCAGAAGAGTTTGTAAAAAAAGCTTCTAAGAAAAAAGCAGATGTTATTATCTTCCCAGAAAACTTCCTCTCTCGTCAGGCAAGTGGAAAAAAAGAATTTGTGGACAAAGAAAAAAAAGCTAAAAAAGAATTCCAGAAGATCGCCAGAAAATACAAAATAGACATTATTCCAGACACAATAACAGAAGAAAATAATAAGAAAAAAAGACACAGCGTTTCTTATTATATTGATTCTTCTGGAAAAGTAAAATGCAGGTATGAAAAAATACATTTATGGTACCCTGAAAAACCGGAAATTTCTCCAGGACATAAGATAAAAGTTTTTGAAACAAAATTTGGAAAAGTTGGATTAATAATCTGCTGGGATTTAATGTTTCCTGAAATATTCAGAAAAATGATAAAGAGAGGAGCACAAATAATCTTCTGCCCAAGCCACTGGTGCTTTGGATATGAAGGAAAAGGAATTAAATATAATAAAAACTTTGAAATAAGGCTTGTAGACTCTCTATGTACAGAAAGGGCATTTGAGGAAGAAATAATCCTGGTATATTGCAACACCGCAGGAAAATTAAGAGACAAAAAATATATAGATGTTTCAATAGGGCATTCACAGATAACAGAACCTTTCAAGGGGGCAATTAAAAAACTTAATCATAACAGAGAAAAAATGTTTATAGCAGAAGTTGATACTAAAATTCTAAAAGACGCAGAATTATCATACAAAATAAGAAAAGACTTGAAAAGTTTATGACTCTGTATCAGCAAAATCTTAAAAAATCACTCCCCATCCCTAATCCCTGCCTCTGTCAAAAAGAACTGAACTTCATTCTCGGGCAAATTCGGAGAATCAATCATCTTTGCAACTCTGCTTCCTTGTTTTCCTCTTCTTAAATAAATTCTGTATTTGGCTGCATGCCCCACTATATGGCCTCCGACATGTGTTGTTGGATCTCCGAACATCATTGCAGGATTTGCCATTACTTGATTAGTGACGTAAACCGCTAATCCATGTTGTTCTGCTATTTTTGTCAGTTGATGCAGATATTTGTTTAGCTTTTGCTGTCTATCTGCTAGTTGCCCCCTTCCGGAAAATTCAGCTCTAAAGTGTGCTGTAAGAGAGTCAACTATAAGTAGTTTTATCGGCTCCCCTTCTTTTATCATTTCACTTACTTTATCAATTAATAAAATTTGATGATCAGCATTAAAAGCGCGGGCGACTAAAATATTTCTAAGTACTTTTTCAGGGTTTGCCCCAAGACCTTCAGCAATTTGTTTTATTCTTGATGGCGTAAAAGTTCCTTCAGTATCAATAAAAACACATTTTCCGTCAAGTCCTCCTTTTTCTTTTGGCAACTGAACGTTTACTGCTAAACTAAAAGCAAGTTGGCTTTTTCCACAGCCAAATGCCCCAAATGCCTCTGTCATTGCTGCAGCCTCCACTCCTTTTCCTCCAAGCAGATTATTAAGCTCCTCACTTCCTGTTGTAATATAACCAATATTTTCTCTTTTTTTAGCGAATTCCATTCCATCAATAAAGCCGAGTTTCATCATGCTTCTTGCTGCTTGGATTGCTTTACGAGCTACCGCCTCTCCAATTCCTGCAGTATCTGATAAAACTGCAGGAGACATTACTGCAAGCCCCATTAGGTCATAAATTCCCGCCGCCTCTAATTTAGCCGCAATCCCGGGCCCAATCCCAGGCACATCAGTCAACCCCAATTCACTCCCATCAGAAACCTCCTCAACCTTTCCCGCCTTAACTTCCTTTGTCTCTTTAACCTCTTTAACAGCCATCAAGAACTTAACCTCTATCCATATATAAATTTTATAGTTATCAAGAATACAAATCCTCTTCAAATCCCTAAAACAAAATCCTGCTCAAAAGCAAAACATCAAGTATCAAGAAAATAAAAAATATTCCACTCTCAATTTTCTTCCCCGTCCTAATCCTTCCTTTAGAAACAAACTTCATCGGCCAGAACGCTTTAATTCCTTCAGGAGTAAAGCTGTCAGCAAGCAAATGAAAGCTATATCCTAAAAAGAAAGGCAGCGCCCCCGCAGGCCAAAAGAAAGCTATAGCAAAAGAGACCAAAACAGCAAAAGTCAAACTATGAAAAACACCCCTATGCTTCACAAACCACTGCACAGGCCTCATAAACCACCGCCCCCCAACAGCAGAAAACCCAGAATCAACATCAGGAAGCAAAGAAGCCAACAAAACCACAGGTAAGAAAATAATCTTATTCTCAACAGCAGGCAGTAAAAACAGCCCAACAGCAGCCCCAATGGCCAAATGCGTCCTCTTTAACATATTCTACTATGGTCAACGACTTTAGTTTTTCCCCATTTTGTCGTTGACTAGATAGGGAAAGACTTATGTCTTTCACTATATAAGACACAGCCTCCCTAAATTGTGTCCTATTTTGTAAAACAAAAACGTAATTTAAACCTTCCTCTCAAGCTCCTTCACAAGCTCGTCAACATCAACATCCCTGACATCTTCAATAATAAAATCAGTTGAATTATACATCTCATTATTCCTTACATTCCCGCAAAAATACTTTTCCTCCCCTAAAAGCTCTCCCTTCTTCTCCCCAAACTTCGCCAAATCAAAAATCTCTTCATCGCCAAACCCAAGTTTCTTAATTATCTCTCCAAACATCACTGCTCTTAAAGTCTCGCTCCCGTCGTCTAAAACAACGCTCAACAAAGCCCGTTTAGTAGCTTTAACACCATTAGCCCTGTCTTCCACAGTAATCTTCCGCCCAGTCTCGGCATTAACCTCAAAATACCTCGGCTCAAACATCTGAACAACAACAGCCCGCGTCATCAAACTCTCTCCGCTCTTAACATCGCTCAATTTCCTCTCTCCATAAACTTTGGATTCAACAACCTCTCCAATTTTAACATTGCTCTCCTTTATGTCAGAAAAACTCCCCAAATGCAATTCCCCATTCCTAAAGTTCCCATTTGAAATCTCAATCACGCTTCCCCTCTTAATTCCGCCCTTCTCTATTAAAGAAATGTGGTGAACATCCCACAAAACAACCCTCACATTAGAACTCTCGTCAGCTACTAGTAGATTCACAACCTTCCCCGAACGCCCGTTCTTATTAAACTCTCTGACAGGCCCAACATCAATAACCTTCCCTATAACATTAGCCCTCCTCATCCCCTGAACTAACTGATTAATTTTTAATTTTTCTTGGTCAAAATTAATCCCCAGCTCCGCAGCAACAATCTGCGCCGCCCCCTCTTTGGAAACAAGCCCAGACAGCTTCGCCCTCTTCGCCTCAACCCTTCTCTCTATCTCCTCTCCTTCAAGTCCAGACAAACTGGAAATCCTCTCAACTAACTGCGAATAATTATCCATAACACTCTCAATAAACAACAATTTAAAAGTATTATTGTTCTCAACATTAAATTTATAAGTAAAACTTCATTGATATAAAAATGAAAAAAGAGAATGCATGGAACAAGATTATCGTCTGGGCAACTTCAATTATCCTAATTAGCTTGTGGATTTATTCACTTAAAATAGACAACCATTACAAATGGGATTTCTTCTTCCTGATGTTTCTCCTATGGGCATTATTCTTTCTAAGAAACAAAATAAAACTGCACCCCTTCCATTTCTTCTTAGCATCGTTATTCTTGTTAATGCACGATTTGGGAATGTTTGGAACTTACAGCAATTTCTATTTCGGGCTTGAATACGACTTATATGTTCACAGCTTTTTTGGCTTTGTTTCATCTTTAATTTTATTCAGAACATATAATTTAGTCGGCCCATATAAGGGTTGGTTTATATTCCTGGCAATAATTGCAGTTGTCTTAGGATTTAGCGCATTTCACGAATTATTTGAATACGCCGGCGCATTAACAGTTGGCGAAGGCGAAGGAGTATTATTCGTCGGCGCAGGCGACATTGACGAATGGGATACACAAAAAGACATGTTCAATAATCTCTGGGGTGGATTAATCGGGCTTGGACTGTATAGTATTAAAAGAGCAATTTACAAAAAGAAAAGCAAACGATAAAAACAGCTCTATTGAAAAAATCAAAATCAAAAAGTCCTTGTGTATTACTGCGGACTAAAGTCCGCAATTTGTTTGGACCCATCAAGAACACAAACTTGGTGTTCTTAAGGTTTGGATGCGTGAAAATTCCTCTTGAATTGGAATTTTCTGCACAGAGAATTGCTAAGTTCAAAGCAATTCTCTTGTGCTCGAAATGTTCCACGCACTAAAGTGCGTGGTTTGTCAAACACTTCGACATCAGATATTTGCAGCGCCGCAGAGCTCTTCAGTTCGTCGTGACGCAAAGACTACAAGCGACACGAAGTCTCTAGAGCAAATATCCGCAGGCAGATTTTCAACAGAGCCGATAAAAACAATATATTTAAATAAAGCAATTCATATATATTAACATCGTTTACAAAAGAGGTAAAGGAGGTAAAAATGAAGAATCTGAATTCATGGCTATTTTTGCTTGTTGCACTAGTCTGGCTTTTGCCGCTGGTTGGAGTAGACTTCCTAGTAAGCAACAACATCGGCACTTGGATTGTTATAATAGCCTTTGCTGTTATAGGAATCATGGGCTTAATGAATAAGTAATTGAATAAAAGTTTTTTATTTTTTATTAATTAATCTAAAGAAAGTATTATAAACTCCCTTTCTAAAATAATATTATGTCAATCGTAGCAGTAATAATAAAGGTAATGCCCGATTCCCCTGAAGCAAATTTAAAAGAAATAAAAATAAAAATAAAAAACACTTTGGAAAAACAAGGCGCAAAAAACCTCTCATTTGAAGAAAGAGAGATCGCATTCGGCTTAAAGGCAATAATGGTAAAATTCGCCTGGCCAGAAGAAAACTCCACAGACCTCATAGAAACATCAATACAAAAACTCCAACACGTCTCATCAGTTTCAATAGAAGATTACCGACGAGCCTTCGGCTGAACAACAACTACTTATAATAAATCAATTTAACCAGTAAATGTCACACATCTTCGAAATCAGGAAGATAAAGACAAAAAATATATCTATGCCAGAAAAGAGCTGGACGCACATAATAAGAAAACACCCTCAAATAGCTTCCTATCAAGAAGAAATAAAAGAAACCCTATCAAAACCAGACACAATAATAAACCAACACAGAGAAGACGAAGACGTTAGATATTACTACAAACACAGAGAATCTAAAAACAAATTTTTGTTGATAATAATTAAGTATAAAAATGGAACAGGTTTCATAATTTCAGTACACTTTGTAAGAAATATAAAATGAAACAAAACGAAACATTCGAAGCATATTATGATGAGGAAGGAGACTTTCTAGAAGTATCTATAAGCCTTCCTCCAAAAACAGAATACTCCGAAGAAATTGAACCAGGAATATTCATAACAAGAAACGAAGAAACAAATGAAATCACAAGCATAGGAATCCTCGGCTTCAAAAAAAGAGCAAACATACTAAAAAAAATCCTATCACAAATTAATATAAAACTTCCTATAGAAATATCAGTCCCTTCAAACTAATAAAATATAAATAACCTCTTCTCCATCGAATAAAATGCCCCTAACACAATCCCAAATCCAAGAGCTAAAGACACAATTAAAATCGCAAATCCAAAATCTCCCGGCAGAGCAAAAAGCCGAAGCCATAAAACAAATAGAGCAAATGTCTCCTGAAGCTCTTGAAACAATGCTCCAACAGCAATCACAAACCCCGGAAATCTTCAGGCAAATAATCAATAAGCAAATTCCTGTAATAGTGGCTGGAGAAAATCCAAAAGCATTAGCAGTCCTTGACAACAAGCCAATCTCCAAAGGCCACATAGTCATAATTCCAAAAACGCAGGCAAAAACCTCTAAAGAAATCACAAAGCCTGTCTACGACTTAGCAGAATCCCTCTCAAAAAAGCTAACCGAAAACCTAAAAGCCAAGTCAGTCAGAGTTGAAACAGAAACAAAATTCAACGAATCTGTAGTTAATCTAATCCCAATCTACGACAAACCCTTAACACTCCAATCTCCTCGTTCAGAAGCCCCTCCAGAACAGCTCAAAGAAATAAAAAAATCATTAGAAGTAATAAAAATAGAAAAAAAGCCGGGAGTTATCAAGGTAAAAAAGCCAAGACGTCAAAAACCCTTGAAGCTAAAAAGGCGTATACCATAATCGTCAAAGAAACCAAAAAAGCAGGCGTAAACGGAATCCCTTCTTTTATCAAAACCTTCTTCCGCACGCGTTCCAAAATCCGAATATCCGACAAGCTCAAGCCATGAACACTCCTCCTTATAACTCGCCCTCCAACTTTAACATCTCTCTCAAGCCAATCTCCTTCCATCAATTCAGAAGCTCTCTTCTTAACAATCATGCAAAGCTCAACACTCCTCAAATACAAAAACAAAACAAGCAAAGCCCCTAAAAGAAAAACAAGCAAAGCAAAATACCAGCTCCCCAATAAAAGCAAAGCCCCAAATAAAACCAAAAACAAAACAATATAACGCCCCTTAAAAATCCAGCCAGCCCTCCTCAAAAACTCTTTCTTAAACCGCCCCCATCTTCTAACAACTAAAAACAAGCTATAAACAATTCCATAAATAGCTCCAACAACAAATAAAAGAAAAACAAAAGCTAAGCTCAAGCTAATCAGACTTCCAAAGCCAGAATAAGGTAGAATAACGCCATACCCCATCAACAGCTTGGCATCTCCGCCGGCAAAAGCCCTAATATAATAAAGCCCGTAAGCCAAAACAAAAAACACGGCAAACCCCAAAACTCCAAAAAGGAAAAATCCAAAGTCAGAATTACTCAAAGAATAAAAAGCCCTGTAAACCAATCCAAAAGCAACAAAACTAAAGTTCAGCCAATTAGAAACCTCTGTCTTCCTTATGTCCTGCACAACTGCAAAAACCGTCCAAACTGCCGCAAGCCCGAATAAAAAATAATATTCTTCCATTTTACGCGTAAGACGAAACCACTTTCAATTTATCGTCCAATTTTTAAAGACACGGCTTATTCAAGAGGTGTCCAATTCCTAAACAAAACAAACTTTATTAACCTATACTCTCTAATTAAGAAATGAAAAAAGAGGATTACCGGCTGAAATACTATCTAATTTTAGCAATAATAGTAATACTTTTTGTCCTGTCGTATATCATTCTAAAGCCCTTTATAATAGCAATAATCTCTGCTTTTATCCTTGCATATTTGCTAAAGCCCATATATAATCCTCTCTCAAAAAAATTTGGGAAGAATCTTGCCGCAATTCTCTCTATATTGCTGGTCTTCTTGATAATTATCATTCCACTATCTCTAATACTCTCAAATCTCGTTCAGCAGATTTCCCACAATCTAACTCCGCAATATATCGCCGATACAATAAAAGAAATATCTGCCCTCCCAATCCTGCAGGAATTCAGCATCAGCTCAGAAAGCCTTGCAGAAAAGATAAACATCTTCATCTTAAAAATTGCGCAGTCAATAATATTTAACCTCCCAACACTGCTCATCAGTGTTGTAATAACAATAATCGGCTCTTTCTACATACTAAAACAATGGGATTATCTGTCAAACTCTCTCAGAAAATACCTTCCATTTGAGAAAAAAGAAAAGATAAGCAAAGAAATAGGCGACGCAACTCGTGGAATAGTCTATGGATACGCGCTCATAGCTCTGGTTGAGTTCATCATAGGAATAATAGGATTCTATCTTTCAGGAGTCAAGCTCTATCTACTGTTCGCGGCTCTAATTGGAATTCTAGCATTCATTCCAGGATTAGGCCCAATATTTGTCTGGCTTCCTCTGGCAATATTCAGCTTCATATCAGGAAGCTACGGAACCGCAATAGGTATAACAATAACAGGAATAATAATCAGCGTCCTTATAGACAATCTCGCAGCTCCAAAAATAATCGGCTCAAAATCAAACATCCATCCTTTTGTAATCCTTGTAGGAGTTCTCGGAGGAATATCTGTATTCGGCCTATTCGGTTTCATTATCGGCCCTCTAATTCTAGTTTACACAATTAAAATAATAGAAGGCGCGCTTAAAGAAGACTAACTAACAATTTTCATCCCCCGATGCCGCCCTCCCCTCTTATAAGTCCCCCTGCGCATCTTAGCTTTCTTATCGCGTTTCGTCTTCCGCCTCTCGTTATCTCCCAATCTCATTCCAAGGCCTCGCATGAAACGCCGGCACAACTCAAACTGCAGTCAATTTCCAAACGCTCATCATCACATCTAACCTTCTCGTCAGAAATCTCAAAATCGTTACAGCAATATTTTAAACTATCTCCTGAAGTGCAGGCCAAGTTGCATTCAGACCTGACTCGGGATGCTTCAACAGAATCAAAAACACTCTCGCTCTCGCCCTTCAATTTCCCAAAGCCCATAGTAACAGCATAAATCAATCCAATTAAAATAAAAACTCCAATAATAATTAAAATCAAAGTTGAAACAGCAAGTTCAATTCCTCTCTTATTCGTATAAGACAAAACCTCGCTCAATTTATTGTCCAATTCCATTATCCGCAGCAGGTGCCTCATTATTTTCAGAAGAAGGAACTAAAGCCCTAAACTCTTCACTACTATACCCCTCACAAGTAAAACTACTACAGCCCCTAACCCCCAAACCGCTAATCAAAGTAAAGTCATAGCAAGTGCCCTCAACCTCTGTCTTGTCCAATTTGGGAATCCCGTCCTTAATTCTCAACTCTCTTGTCTGTGAGCAATAATCAAACTTAGAATTAGTATTGCAGGCCAAAGCACAGGCATCAACAACAGACTGAACATTGTTAGGCGGGCTGATGAAAGGAAATATCTTGCTCCATCCAATTGTAAATCCCAATATCAAAATAACCAATATCAAAACTCCTAACACAATTAAAACTAAAGTGCTTACAGATAATCCCTGTCCTCTTTCGTTCATTTTTCTGCCCTCATTTTTAAAATGAATGTTCAAGAAATCTTTGATTTCTTGTTATGTTCATTTTCTTCACTCCATCTAAAACAAAAACACATTTATAAACATTGCTAAAAAATCAAAAAATCCAGTCAATTATAACTGACAACAAAAAAGGAAAATTGGAGATTTCTCAAATGTATTAATACTAAAGTTCACTTTTTAAACATCCCAATAAAACTCTCCAAGGGATTTTTCTTCTCCTTCTTAATAATTATAAAGAAAATAATAATAATCAAAACAGCCAGACCATAAAAACTAACAATAATATCATAAAGCGCCAAAAGCAAATCCCCTAAGCCACCTCTAGGTAAAAAATCAACAGGGTCAATATAGCTCAAACCAACCCAAAATAATATCAAAGCAAAAATAGCGCCTGCCTTTCCCATATTAGCATAAGCAAGCCTGATCCCAAGCCCTATAATCAAAAAAACAGCGAAAACTAAAACCCAGCTCCCTATATCCTCAATAACAAAACCATACAAATAGCCCTTCTGAATCAAGCTCCAAACTATCAAAACAGAAATGGAAAAAGAAACTAAAAGAGAAACACTCGGATTCCCGAGAGCCCTCCCAACAGAAAAAAATATCAAGGCAAAAAACAAAAGGAAAACCAGGATAACAGGCAGCCACACCTCAATATACCCGGGAAGGAAGATATG
>CAZVKQ010000025.1:0-11378 GCA_964626985.1 Candidatus Woesearchaeota archaeon
AGTCTGCCCTCTTTTATTCATATACTTATTTAACAAAAACAATAATTAAATCTTTGGATTTACCTCTTCTCCAATCCCTTAAGGGTCCCAGAAACCTTCAACACCCTAACATCAGAATCAGCCATCTCAAAAGAAGCCCTGACATTATCTAACTCCTTATTGCTCACACTCAAAATACTCATACCGTCGCCTTCCCGCAGAAAAACAGGCGCCGCCCTCGCCCATCCAAGAATACCAATATAATCTAGAATGATCTTCTCAATCTCTGCCCTGCTCCCGCTAATCAAAAGATGCTTCCTCTTTACTCTAATAGATGATTTTATTTTGGCTTTCATTCTCACTCTCAATCTCTTATTCTCCCTCCTTTGACATCCATTTAATCAGTTTAACTAATAACTCTTCGTTAATCCAATTATCTTTTAATCCATTATATTCCTTAGCTTTCATCTTATCTTGAAAACCTCACTCAATAATTGTCCCATTAACAAAACCATTGACAGTAGTCCTGATAGAATCGCTTTCCAAGGCAAAGCCAAGCCCTTCTGTGTTTCCCCCAACCTTGAAATTATTAACTCCTATAACTTCTCCTTTAGTATTAATCAAAGGTCCTCCGGAATTTCCAGGATTCAAAGAAACATCTGTCTGAATATACTCATTAAGCCCATTAGGTCCTTCTCTATTAATCGCAGAAACAATCCCTTCAGCCACGCTAAAGCTCAAGCCCAAAGGATTCCCAATCGCGATAACCTTATTCCCAACTTGAACATCGTCAGAATCAGCCAGACTAATTGCCTTCAAAGAGTCTTCAGCTTTCAGCAAAGCAATATCTCTAAAAGCGTCAAACCCAATCAATTCAGCATCCAAAACAATTCTATCGTAAGTCAGAACTCTAATATCCCTCGCTCCGCTAATAACATGATAGTTAGTAACTATATATCCTTCTTCATCAACAACAAACCCTGTCCCGGCAGACTTCTCTGTCCCAACGCTGACAACACTCTGAACAGCGCCCTCAATTATCCCTGAAAAATCACTCTGCGTATCTGCCTTCAGCAAGCTAATCTCCTCGTCAAAACTGGACTTTTGAGAGGTCAATTCCTGCGATATAGTGGAAAGCTCTGCCTGAAAAAGCTGATTGCTCTCGCTCAATCTCTGATTAAAATCGCTAGCCAAATCCTCTTCAACTCTGCCCAGCTCAAAACTTAGTTTAGAAACCTGCAAGGTCAAAATCAAAAACGTCGCAATTTGCATGAAAAGCAAAATCACAACAATCCCGTAAAGAAAATTCCTGTGAATCTTATGCCTTCTATGATACTCTTCATTTCCTAAATCTATTTTCCTCGTCATCATCTAAAAAATATCCACTAATATATATAACTTATGCATTCCACAAATCATTCAAGGAGGCGAGGCAGAAGCCGTAGCACTTTATTGGCATAAGAAGCAGATTATCCCGCGACAGACGACGACAACGTAAGAAAAAAATCAACATTACTAAATATCAATGTAATAGGAACCCCCTCAATAATACTCAAACTCTATAAAAATAAACTAATAGATAAAACAAAATTTGAGAATAGTTTAAACCAGCTTAAAAAAATAGGATGGTTTAATAATATGGTCATAGACAAAATCATGACAGAGATAGAAGATGGAACAACCAATAGGAATAAGGCTGCCTAAAGAACTAATGAAAGCAATAGAGCAGTTAAGTAAACAAAAAAATGAAGACAGAAGCACAACAATAAGAAACTTAGTAGCAACTGGCTATAAGCAGTTAACAAAAGAGGAAGCAGCGCAAGAATACATAAAAGGCAGAATAACTCTCTCACAAGCATCTAAGAAAGCAGACCTAACTCTCTGGGAAATGGAGTCATTTCTAATACAACAAGGATATAAATCAGACTATTCACTAGAAGACCTAGAGAGAAGTAAAACAATTAAAATGAATAGAACAGTTGCTTTTGTACCCTGCGCAAACATAGAGTTAAAAGAAAACAAAGAAATAATAGGTGTAGAAATATTAAAGAGAACTTTGGATAAATAAGCTCTGAAATCTGCAGTTTCTCTAATTGCAGGATTTCAGCGCCCAAAGTTCTCATCAGAGATTTTGAGTAGTTTTTCAAAATTCTCTGAAAGCCTCAAGACATCAAGAATACTGTGAATCTCATTCTTGAGTGCGCTCAAGAACCAATAGTTCTTGGTATTTTTCAAGCACCCTAGACTACAATAAAACAGCTTATAAACTCCTCTTTCCTGATAAAAAAATGAATTTAAACCTCCACACAATAGGTGGCTACAACGAAGTCGGAAAAAACATGACTGCCCTTGAAATAGACGACGATGTTTTAGTATTCGACGACGGTCTCTTCCTCCCGGCAATAGTCTCTGTTCAGGAAAGAGAAAAAATCCCGACAGAAAAAGGAATGCGGAATTTAGGTGCTTTGCCAAACGATTTATACTTAAAAGAAAAATCTCTTTCAAATAAAGTAAAAGCATTCCTAATTTCACACGCGCATCTGGACCATGTCGGCGCCCTCCCTTACAACGCCCAGAACTATAAAGCCCAAATTTTAGGAACGCCCTTCACAACAGAAGTCCTAAAAGTTTTAATGCAGGACAATGGCCAATCCCTTCCAAATAAAATAATCTCTGTCCAGCCAAACAACTCTTTTACAATAAAAGGAAAAAAAGATTATAAGGTAGAATTCATCAACATGACCCACTCAACAATTCAAAGCACAGTTATAGCAGTCCACACTCCCAAAGGAGTAGTTCTTTATGCAAACGACTACAAATTAGACAACACCCCAGTAATGGGCGACAAGCCGAACTACAAAAGATTAAAACAGCTCTCAAGGCAGGGAATAAAAGCCCTGATAGTAGACTGCCTATACGCTCCAGACGATAGAAAAACCCCATCAGAAAAAATAGCCAGAGGATTACTAGAAGATGTCCTCTTCACAACAGACAATCACAACTCTGGAATAATCGTCACAACATTCTCCTCTCATATAGCAAGACTAAAATCAATAACAGAATTCGGCGAGAAACTAGGAAGAGAAGTAATCTTCCTGGGCAGAAGCCTCAACAAATATGTCACAGCAGCCCGCAATATCAAGAGATGCCCCTTCTATTCTCAAATAAAGCTTTACACTTACAGAAGGCAATTAGAAAAAATACTGAAGAAAATAAACAAGAACAAAAAACAATATCTAGTTGTCTGCACAGGGCATCAGGGTGAGCCAGGCTCAATCCTTGACAGAATAGCAAGAAACGAGCTTCCGTTAAATTTATCAAATGAGGATCATATAATATTTTCGTCAAAGACAATTCCAACCCCGACAAACGAGCTCTCAAGAGCGCAGTTGGAAAAAAGATTAAGGAAACATCAGGTTAGAATATTTGACAATGTCCACGTCTCTGTTCTCCCAGACACAGAAGTCGTAATTAACGATGGAAAAGGGATGAAATTAAAACAAATCGGAAAAATAGAAGAACAAGAAAAGGCTCAAATGAAAGTCCCCGCATTTGACCCAGAAGACCTAAAGATAAAATGGTATGATGCAAGTATAGTAAAACACCCCTACGAAGGAAAAATATTCAACATAAAAACAAAATCTGGAAGAAGTGTATCAATTACTTCAGGACATAGCCTATTTAAATTAGAAAAAGGACAGGTAAGATCCGAAAAAGGAGACAATTTAAAAATAGGAGACTTTTTAGCAATTCCTAAAAAATTCTCATGGCACAGCGAAATAAGTGAAATAAATATTGAAGACTATATAAATCTAAACAATAAACACTTCAAAAAAGAAAACAACATTCTTTACTATGATAAAATTCCACTAACCAATCTAAAAATAAAACTAACTAATGAGTTTGCAAGACTTCTCGGATATTATTTAGCAGAAGGTTCAGCTCCAAGGCACCTCTCTCTAGTTATAGGAAAACATGAGGAACAAAACTTAAATGAAATAATAAATTCAATTAAAAAGTCCTTCCCCTCAAAAATAAAGATAAATGAGAGGGGAAACGCACTAGAAGTAACATTCGGCGCAAGAACATTAAGAGATTTGTTTAAGTCATGGTTTGGAGAAAATGCGAGAACAAAAAAGATTCCAAAATTCGTATTCTCAACGAACAAAGAATTTAAGTTAAATTTCTTAGGGGCTTATTTAAATGGCGACGGTTGCATAGACAAAGGAAAAGACCATTTTAGAATAAGAATAAAAACCGCCTCTAAAAAATTAGCTTCAGACCTTCTATATTTATTTTCTCACGTAGGAATCTGCGCTAAATTTGATCACATTGAAGTTGACAAGCGCAGATTGATAGCCGGAAATAGGAAAATAACACCTGAAACCTCATCATATGTTATAAGAATACAAAATATAGAATACTTAAGAATACTAAAAGATTATTTATCGGACAAATTTAAATTACAAATAGAAGATAAAATAGCCACAACAAAGTTCTCTCAGCAATTTCCTCCTGAATCTCTCCCAACAGACAAAATAGACTTCAACGAAATAGAGCCGAAGAAAGGAACATACCTATACGACGTCAAGCACTATAAAAACAATTCTAAAAAGAAAGCACAACATTTCAGTCAAAATCTCATATTAGAACAATCTCGTTCAGTAAAAGGATTTACAAATAAATTATTACAAGGGGATTTATTATTTGACCCAATAACAAAAATAGAAGCCACAAATTATAGTGGGTTTGTCTACGATTTTACTGTGCCTGGCCCAGAAAATTTCATAGGAGGGTTTGGGGGAATAATGCTCCATAACTCCGGGCACGGAGGCAGAGAAGACCTAAGAGACTTAATAAAACTGACAAACCCGGAGCATGTTATTCCGTCACACGGCGACTTAAAAAAAACAACAGCAGGCGCAAAACTAGCAGAGGAATTAGGATATAAAATGAGTAAGACAGTCCATCTATTACAAAACTCGCAAAAACTACAATTAAAATGAACGACTTAACATCAGGCTTAAAAAACGCAATAGAAAGAGGAAGTTCGTTAGAGAAAGCTATGCAATCTTTAATAAACGCCGGCTACTCTCAGCAGGAAGTCAGAGAAGCAGCAAATTCCCTAACACAAGGAGCAACAACAATAACAAGACCCCATATAAATCTTCCCCATAGGAGAGTTGACGGAGAAGAGCAACATCTGCAGCAATTACAAAAACAAGAGCCTCTTCAACAACCGCAAAGTCCCTCAAGCAAAAAAACAATCTTTCTAATAATAATCTTAATACTTTTCCTCATCTTAATATTGGGCGGAATAGGTGCGTTAGTTTATTTCTATTTCCTGCCTAAACCATGATTTACCAGCCGCAAGAAGACTCTTATCTTCTGGAAAAACAAGTCAGAAAATTTGCAAGGGACAAATCAGTCTTGGATATTGGCTCTGGCTCAGGCATTCAGGCTGAAACAGCTCTAAAAGCAGGGGCAAGGTCTGTCTTAGCATCAGACATTAACAAAGAAGCAGTTAAACAATTAAAGCAAAAGAACATCCAATCAATTCAATCCGACCTCCTCAATAAAATAAACAAAAAATTTGACTTAATAATTTTCAACCCTCCTTATCTCCCAGAAGACAATAAAGAGCCAATCCCTTCTAGAGAAGCAACAACCGGGGGGAGGTTAGGCGACGAAATAATTCTGAAATTCCTAAAACAAGCCCCAGAACATCTAAACAAAGACGGAATTATCCTACTCTTACTATCGTCATTAACCCCAAAAGAAAGAATCCTCAAACTATTAAAATCAAAAAACCTAAAAAAACAAGCCCTCTCAAAACAAAAACTTTTTTTTGAAACCTTAGAAGTCTGGAAAATCACAAACATTTAAAACCCTTCTTCTCTCCAAAAAACAATGGACCAAGAAACACTAATGCGGGCGTCATTCATGGAAAGGCAAGCCCAGGAAATTGAACAGCATCTGCAATTCATAGAAGCCCAATTAACAGAATTAGAAAACATCAAATCAGCAATAAGAAATTTAAACAGCTCAAAACAAAAATCAACAATCTCAACTCTGGCAAACGGCATCTACTTAAAAACTTCCTTAGAAGATAAAAATCTCTTAGTCGACGTCGGCTCTGGAGTAGTAATAAAAAAATCCCCCGAAGAAACAATAAAAATAATAGAAAACCAGATAGAAAAGCTCCAGCAAGCCCATCTCCAGCTGTCAGCGCAAAGAGAATCCTTCCACAATCAATTACAGTCCCTGATTGAGAAAATTGAGAAAGAGAAAAATAATTAAATCTCTCT
This sequence comes from Candidatus Woesearchaeota archaeon, assembly GCA_964626985.1. Taxonomy (GTDB): domain Archaea; phylum Nanobdellota; class Nanobdellia; order Pacearchaeales; family GW2011-AR1; genus CAZVKQ01. The sequence goes on from CAZVKQ010000025.1 coordinate 6,288, forward strand.
ACTCTCTAATGTATATGAAAAACTGGTTTGAATTATTTTTAAGAATCCTGATAATAACTTTCATAATTTTATTAATACTTATTATAATTAAAGAAGGATTTCCATTTCCATGAAAAAACTAGACTGGATAGATATATTATTAATTATCTTATTCTTATTAGCAGTCTATTTTATCCTAACAAGAATCTTCGGGAACTCTGCTTCAGACTTGACAATAATGTTTACTCTCTTCGGCTTACTAACAACAGCACTCTACAAACTAAACAGGGAATTTGGAGAATTATCAGTTAAAATAAATAATATGGATAACAATATCAAAGAAGGATTTAACAATATAAAAAAAGACATCGCCCAAATAAATAAGACCAAAACTATTTAAGCCCAATTCTCCCTAAACTAAAAAAGAGAAAATGTTAGAGATGTTAATCAACCCAAGAAAAGCCGAGAGGCGTCCTTGGGAGTTATTTTTTGTAGGAGCTTTCTACGCTTCAATCTCAATCTTATTAGTAAACTGGATTTTCTCACAAGATGCAGTCTTGTCAAGATACTCTGGAATTTTAGTAGTGACATTCACAGTCATGTTCTCAATGCCGTTCATATACTACACAATAAAATTAGAAGAAAAGAAATCAACGCAGTCAAATCTCGGAACTATCGGCTTATTAAAAGAGCACAAGCAGGCAATTTACGCATTCCTATGGCTATTCTTCGGCTTCGTCATAGCACTTTCTTTTTGGTATTCAATTCTTTCATCTACGCAAAGTTTCAGAGCTCAAATAGAAACTTACTGTTTAATTAACAGACCAGCATCCTTTGACGCCTGCGTAAATCAATACGGCATAAAAGACGTTCCAACAACAGTTCCTTTCTTAACAAACAAAGAGCGCCTGTTTTTAATCTTCACAAATAATGTCTACGTTTTATTATTCACTCTCCTCTTTTCGCTAGTTTTCGGCGCAGGAGTAATTTTCATATTAGCTTGGAACGCATCAGTTATAGCAGCGGCAATCGGAATCTTCACAAATTCAAAGCTAAGCGCCCTCCCTCTCGGTTTACTAAGATTCATGACTCACGGAATCCCGGAAATAGCATCCTATTTCATCGTCGCCCTAGCCGGAGGCATGGTCTCAATAGCAGTAATAAGGCACGAAACAGGCACTGACAAGTTCTGGCGCGTTTTACACGATTCAATAAACCTAATCATTCTGGGGGTTCTAATCCTCTTTATAGCAGCACTAATAGAAGTATTCATAACACCGTTGCTATTCTAACAAAGAAAAGCTTATATAACTAAGTCCTCTCCACAGCCTGATAAAATGGAAGAGGAAACCAAAATGAATCAGAATCTACAGGAAGATAAACCAGTAGAAATATCTCAGCCTCTTGAAGAAAAAATATCAAAGAAAAAAGAAAGATTAGTAGAATCATCAAAAGATAATCTTAAAGCAGCAGCTTCACTAATAAGCTCAAGCCAAAAATATTTAACATACATTATCTTGGCAGTAATAGTTTTCATCGCAGTAAGAATAAGAACTCTAAATCTCTCCGGCTTAAGAGACGTAACAAATGGCTCTTGGACATTAGGCCCAGACTCCGACCCATTCTTATTTTTAAGATGGGCAAAATACATCGTAGAACACGGCTCGTTATACGCAATAGACACCACGCGTTACGCTCCGTTAGGAATAGAAACAAGTTCAGAGCTTTTATTACTTCCCTACTCAATGGCATGGTTTCATAAATTAGCGTCGCTATTCGGCTCAACTTCAGTTGAGCAATCATCAGCCATTTACCCTGCTTTTATGTTTGCCTTAACAGTAATTGCATTTTTCTTCTTCACAAGAAAAATTTTCTCCCAATCCTTAAATAAAAATCAGGTAAACATAATCGCTTTAATCGCATCACTCTTCCTCTCAATAATCCCCGTCCTCCTTCCAAGAACAATCGCAGGAATCCCTGAAAAAGAATCAGCCGCCTTCCTCTTTCTCTTCCTCGGCTTCTATTTCTTCCTCTCTGCCTGGCACGCAAAATCTCTAAAATCACAGCTCTCCCTCGCGCTTCTCGCAGGATTATCAACAGCAGCAATGGCGCTGACTTGGGGCGGGTTCGCGTTTTTGTTCTTGACCTTAGGAGCAACAATGTTTATAAATTTTATACTAGGGCAATTAGATAAAAAAAAGCTTTATCTATACTTAACATGGATAATTTCTACTCTTCTAATAATGTTCCCTGCTTCTTCAAGATACGAATTTCCAGGAATTTTCAAATCCATAATCTTTCTAATACCAATAACAGTATTATCAGCGTCATTAGTTCATTTTCTAATTTACAAAACAAATCTCAAAAAATATTTTCATGGTATAAGAATATCAAAAAGCCCACCGAGAGCGATCTCTTTAATAATAGCAGCTATATTAGGAATAATTTTAGTGTCAATTTTCTTAGGCCAGAGTTTTATCACAGACAGGATAAACGGAGTGATAAGGGTGCTGGTTAATCCAATTACAGACAGGTTGGGCATAACAGTTGCAGAAAATAGACAGCCTTTCTTCACAGAGTGGGCCCATAACTTCGGTCCAATATTAAAAGGACAGCCAGTACTTTTCTGGCTAGGCTTCATTGGCTCAATATATTTATTTTATCATTTAGTTTTCATGCTAAGAAAAAAAGAAAGAATTATATTATCAATAAGCTATGCCCTCCTTCTTTCCTCAATGGTATTTGGGAGAATATCTCCCGAAAGCATACTCAACGGCGCAAGCTCTCTAAGCTTTCTCGTCTACTCATTAGGCATACTTATATTTGCAGGAACATTCAGTTTCTTTTACTATAAGTATTATAGAAGAAGAGAATTAAGTGCATTTAAAAAAATAGACTACGGGCTAATACTTCTTTTTTCTTTTTTCTTTGTGAGTATAGTTGCAGCAAGAGGGGCAATAAGATTAATAATGGTTCTAGTCCCCCCAATTTCAATCATAGTCTCTTATTTTGCAGTAATGTCCTATTACAAAGCAAAAAAAATAAAAGATATTCTTAGAAGATACCTCTCTTACATTATAGTAATCGTAATAATATTCCTGACTTTATTCTCAGGATACAACCTTTATAATTCTATAAACGCTCAAGCAGAAGGGTACGTGCCTTCATTATACACCCAGCAATGGCAGAAAGCAATGTCTTGGGTTAGAGAGAACACACCGCAAGATGCAGTTTTTGCGAGCTGGTGGGATTACGGCTACTGGACTCAATCAATAGGCGAAAGAGCAACAGTCCTTGATGGAGGCAATGTCATTTCCTATTGGAATCATCTCATTGGGCGTTATGCTCTGACAGGAACAGACAACATTGAAGCCCTTGAATTCCTTTACGCCCACAACTCAACGCATTTTCTAATAGACTCAACAGATATAGGAAAATACTCTGCTTTCTCCCTAATTGGTTCAGACACAAACTACGACAGAGCAAGTTCTATATTCACATTGCCCAGAAACAATGAGGCATCACTAGCAAGAGAAAACTCAACTATCTCTGTCTATCAAGGGGGAGGAATAGGGCTTGAAGAAAATATATTATACAAAAGCGGCGAAACAGAAATAACCCTGCCGCAAGGGCAAGCAGCAATAATCGGCGTAATAACAGAAAAAGACTCTTTAGGAAAACTAGTTAGCCAGCCAAGAGGAGTATTCCTTTACCAAGAACAGCAATACACTATTCCGATAAGATACGCATTTGACAGAGAATTCATAGACTTCGGCGTGGGTATAGAATCAGGAATATTTATCTATCCAAGATTTGATTTAAATGCTCAACAATTAGAGCCGGAAGGAGCATTATTATACTTGTCAAGAAGAACAGTAAAGTCTCAGTTTGCAAGACTCTACCTATACAAAGAAAACAATCCCTATTTCAAACTCGTCCATTCAGAAGACGAAGCCTTTGTCTCTCAAATAAGAGCGCAATATCCTGCCCTTAATAGCGACTTCATTGATTTCAACGGATTAAGAGGCCCGATAAGAATCTGGGAAATTAACTATCCAGAAAATATTGAATTCAAGGAAGAATATCTTGAAACAGAATATCCTAAGGAGCTCCAAATAACAAAATAGGGCTAATTAATAATCTTATCATAATAACCTTTCTCAAATTTAACATCCTGCGGTATCTTCTGCATCATAATCTGCATCTCTGGAAATCCTCCAAACCAATAACACCAAACTTTCTCGCAGACAGTCACATTAAGACTAGCAAAAAAGCTGATAATTTTGGAGCCGTAATAAACAAAGCTCCTCCTAACAAGCAGATGCTCCCCATCATCAGTTCTCTGATATTTAAGTCTGCCTCTCAACTTTTTAAAAAGAGGTCTTTGAAGTTTGGGAAAACCAGGAACGCAATCCAAAGCAGAGTTTTCATAAAAACCATAAAATCCTCCGATAGAAAATGCCTGCTTATGTCCAATAGAAGTAAGAGCAGAACCGCTCGAATAATGAGGCACTCTAACTTCCAAAATGCCCCCGGGTTTTAAAACCCTCCATAACTCAAGAAACACACCAAATAGCTCTCTCCTTATATGCTCAAGAGTATGTGAAGTAAATATATAATCAAAAGAATTGTCTTCAAAAGGAAGAGGCAATTTTTCCAAGTTAACATAAGCATCTTTCTTGAACTTTTCATTAACATCTGCATTAACCCACCCCTCCCTATAGTCCCACCCAGAGCCAAGATTCATCTTTTTTGCTTTGTGCAAAGGCATACCTAAACTCTTCTCAACAAATCTATCATGCTCAAGCATCTCCCCTGTTTTAATATTTTTCATATTTCTACCTGCCGTATATCTTTAAATACTCTTTGCTTATGTAGAATATAATAATAAGAAGGGACAATAACTTAATAGGTTCTAAATGGAAAATAAAGACTCTAACAATATAAAAGGGCCCACACTAGTTATAACATCATATGTAAAAGAAAAAGCAGGAGATTTTAAGGAGCAGAAAAAAGATTCTTATCCCAGCCAAGATAAATTCGCAGAAATCCCCCCCGCCCATCAGGAAATTTTACAGCAGAGAAAAGACAAGCTCCTCTCAAAACTCAACA
>CAZVKQ010000026.1:0-630 GCA_964626985.1 Candidatus Woesearchaeota archaeon
AATAAAACACTTGTAAAAAAGCCGGGTTTATTTCTGCTTATTATGGCTGACTTTATTGTCAGTATTAATTATTGGGTTTTTGTTATTTTTGGCTTTGATTCTGGGGATGAGAGTTCTTCACGAATTGATAGTTATGATTCCGGCATAAGGATAATTGATGACTTGGCTGTTTCTGATTCCGGGCAGATTTCTAAGGGATTTGATTCTTCTGTTTTGAATAATAATTTTGGGGGGCGTGTTGTTGAAAGTGGAAATTCTGGTTCGGGAGGGAGGAGTTCTCGGCGGAGTTCTTCTGGAGGGGGTTCTGGCAGTTTAACAAGTTCTTTGGATTCTGGAGGAAATGACAAAGGGGAAGTAGATGAAGATAATGTAGAGATAGTTGTACAGGGGGTAACAGGAGGGGTTTTGACAGCTCCGGAAATCTCAGATGAAGAGCTTTTAGATAGGACAGAAGCACAGGCGGCGAAATATTTTTATGAGCAAGCTTTGAGCAATGGGCTTGTTAAAGATACCACCTCTACTTCTTATTCAAGTATTGCTGCGACAGGATTTGGGCTAACAGCCTTTACGATAATGGCTGAAAGATACGGCTCAAATTCAGATTGGACATATACGCCAGAGCAATTAAGA
>CAZVKQ010000026.1:640-11289 GCA_964626985.1 Candidatus Woesearchaeota archaeon
TATTCTTGATAGTTTGATAGACATTCAGAACAAACAAGCACAAAATGAGGGGCTTTATGGCACACACGGTTTGTTTTATCATTTTATTAATTCAGATGGTACAAGGGCTCCAAATTCAGAGGTCTCCACAATTGATTCTGCTATATTATTAGCAGGAGTTATTACAGCTGGGGAGTATTTTGGTGGGGAGACAGAGAAAAAGGCAGCACAAATTTTATATAATATGGACTGGGCTTATTTTCAGAAAACTCCAGTGGTTATTGGTGTTTTTAATTTAAATTATTCAAGTGATTTTCCAACAAATAATGGGGTTTATTATCAGTTTACTCAGGGCTGGAAGCCGGAAACAGGGCGTTTTTCGCAGACATGGGATAGGCCGGGAGATGAGTCTATTCTTGTTTCTATAATTGCGCTTGCTTCAAATCCAGAAAATGACAACTATAAACAATCTTTATTTAGCTGGCCAAGAACGAAAAGAAGCTATGCTGACTATGATGTTGTAAATTCTTATTTTGGCTCTTTGTTTACATATGAATTTGCTCATGCATGGATAGACTTCCAAAAGATAGGAGAAGATGTTCCATTAACAATAGGTCCGGGAATACCGCTTGTAGAGAGTGTTGATTGGTGGGAGAATAGCATTAATGCGTCTAAGGCTGCGAGACAATTTGTAATTGATAATTCAGCAACTTATTCTTCATATGGGCCAGATAGCTGGGGATTAAGCCCTGTTCAGAAACCAAATGGACAGTATGAGGGGCTTTACGGAGCATTACCCACTGATTCTGGAGCAGCATTTCATGATGGGACAATTGCACCTTACAGTAGTATAAGCACAATTCCATTCTTTAAGGACGAGGATAACGGAGTGTTATCAAATAATTTAGGTTTTAGGGCATTACGCCATTTTTATGATAATTATTATTCAGAGCTATGGGGCAATTATGGACCGAAGGATTCATTTAATTCACAAGGGCAGTTTAGTCAGGCATATTTAGGAATAGACCAGGGGCCGATTGTTTTAATGATAGAAAATTATAGGTCTGGTTTAGTATGGGAACAATTTTTGGAGAATGAGAATATGAAAGCGGCTTTGGAAGGAGTATTTGAGTGTCCAAATGGGATTTGCGAGTCTTCTGGTATAGTTGAGTGTAATAATGATTCACAATGCGATGATGATGATTTTTCTACTAATGATAAGTGTATTTATCCTGGAACTTTTTATTCAACCTGTCTTAATACTCTACCTTTAATCCCCTCTCCAGAGTCAAGAAAAACATGGGAATTTAACAACTTTTATAATCCTTTCCATGTATTTGGTTCTTTTATGTGCAATGTTCATGGGACGCAATCATGTCCAAAGGAATTAGGATGGCAGGGGAATGCAATCACATTTAATTTTACATTAAATGGCACAGAGAATTTAGGGGATATTTCAAGATTTAACTTTAAAGCAACTAATATATTCACAGTAGAAAATGCTTCTGTTTATGCAGGAGACTCGGTCAGCTCTTTACAGCTCATTAAGGATAATATAACAGTTGATGAAACAAAGATATATTCTACGGAGATTCCATCGTCTTTGTTTTCAGTTGGAGATAATTATATAAAATTATTTGTAAAAAATCTTGAGGTTGGTTATGGGCGACCACCACAGGCGTTTATTATAAGCAATGTAAATTTGGAGATGACAGATGAGCTAATTTCTCCTGTGTGTGGAAACGGAATTGTTGAGGAGACAGAAGAATGTGATGATGGCAACTTAATTAATAATGATGGTTGTTCATCAACTTGTCAATTAGAAATAAGATGCTTTGTAAATTCCGACTGCGGACAAAATGGCTTTGTAGGCAATGAGTTTTGCTCTGCAAACAATGTTACACAGAATTTCATTTCATATACTTGCTTAAATCCTGGAACAGCACAATCATCGTGCAGTTCTTCTATAACTAATCAAACAAAGCAGACTTGTTCACAATCACAAATATGCTCAAATGGCTCTTGTGTTTCAGTAGAATGCTCAACAAATCAGGATTGCGGAATAGACAGCTTTATAGAACAGCCATTCTGCTCACAATCACAAACAGAGTTGCTCCAGAAATTTCAAACATTTACCTGCAATTTCCCGGCAACTCCGGAAAGCTTTTGCTCTTCAGAAATAGAAGATAAAACAATAGAACAATGCATTGATACCTGCATAAACGGACAATGTCAGGAAATAATATGCAATCAGAATTCTGACTGTGGTCAGCCAACAACTGGCGACCCATTTTGTTCATTAGATGATGTTGCACAAAACATAACAACTCCAATATGCAACAATGCAGGAACAACGCAAAGCTTTTGTTCTAATCAGACAATGGAGAACAAACAAGAGGAGTGTGGAGATTCTGGTTTTGTGGGAGGAAATTATTGTTTTGATGAGGATGTTTATAGGGATTATTTAGGGAGAGGATGCAGTGATGGAGGATGTTTTGTAAGTGGGAGCAAGATAAAACAACAGGAATGTCAGTATGGGTGTAGTAATAACCAATGCAATCCAGAGCCGCCGCCTTGCGCTAATGAGTGTTCTGTTGCAGGAGCAAAACAATGTAGTGGAAACGGTTATCAAACTTGCGGGAATTATGATAGTGATTCTTGTTTGGAGTGGGGTGGGGATGTTTCATGTCAGTATGGGTGCTCAAACTTACAGTGCAACCCCCAACCAACTTGCTCCTCAAATTCTGATTGCGGGACAGATGGCTTTATTAATCAGCCATTTTGTACAGAGAAAAATGTAAGCCAGAACTTTATTGCGTATATTTGTAATAATGCTGGAACTTCTCAATCATTCTGTTCTAATTCAATAGCTGTAAAAACGAAAGAGGTTTGCACTGACTTATGTTCAAGCGGACAGTGTGTAGATGTAGAGTGTTTTACTAATGCGGATTGCGACGATGATAACAATAACACAGAAGATATTTGTGGTAATCCTGGGACAACAGACAGCTCGTGTACATATACTGAGATTATTGAAACACTTTGGGAATTTGATGATTTTGAACCTGGAACCCCGCCTAAAAAGTACGGGTCTTATACTTGTGATACGGCTGGAACAAAGCAATGCCAAGATGAAATAGGCTGGGCTGGAGACAAATTAAAATTTAAGTTTAAGTTATCCGGGGAAGAAGAGTTAGGAGAAGTAATAAAATTTAATTTTAGTGTTGATGCAATAAATAAGGGGGTGGGATATAAATATGTTTCAATTTATGCTGGAAAATCACTCAAACTCGTTCAAGAGAATGTGCTTGTTGATAATGTGGGGACATATTCTGTTGAGATTCCTTCAGCAGTATTTAAGAAAGGAACTAATTATGTTGGGATATATGGGGAGAATGTTGGTGTAGGATATGGTAAGCCGTGGTGGCTTGTTATAGATTATACAAGTTTAGAGAAAACTAATAAGAAATATGAAAAACCTATTTTAACTTGTCCGCAGTATCTTAATAATTATCAGGACGCATTTCATTTTGGCCTGTTCCTAGAAGATTATGCAGACAGCGAAACTTATTTGGAATTGGCATATAACAAAGGCGATAAAAATAAGATATTTAAAAAAATAAAAGTAAATTCAGATAAACCGAATGTGATATTATTAGCAGAAGAATATCGCGATAAAATGTTTAAGTATCAGGAAAAGAGTTCATCAGAGCTGGTATATGGAAGAATTAAAGCCATACATAAAACTAAAGGCACGGTGTATAGCGATGTGTGTGAGATTGGCCTAGTTTCATCCAGCAATTTCAATGTAGCTTCAGTGAAGATTGCGGAGTGGGAGGTAGATGAAGGATTGGATGAATACGACATAGCACAGGAAGAGAGTGAATACGAGGTAGATGACGAATAAGAAATCTGAGAAATGGGACAATAATATATAGGGGAGTTAGGACTTGCTGTGCTTATTTCAGTCTGAAAATTTCTCTTACTTTTTCTATGGTTTCTTCTAACTTTTCTTTTTTAATTTTGCCGAATTTGTAATTGATTTTGCCCTTATGTATTGTTAGAAGTCTATTTGGCCTGATTATGCTTTTTGTTCTTAAATTTCCTAGTTCTAAATCCTCATTTTCTAGAGAAACGATGTATTTGTCTTTCTTAATTCTGGAGGTTATTTCGCAAATTATAATATCGTCGCCTTCAAGATTTGATAGAACAAGAGCTGGTCTTTTTCTTGTTGTTGATAAGTCAGTAAATGGGAAAGATACTACAATGATATCTCCAGCTACAAGTCTTTCCATGCTTCCTCGTCCTCTGGAGAAAGCCAATCTTCGCCTAATAATTGCTCATCAGCTAGCATTGTCATGTTATCAGGCCAATCCCAGATGGCTTCGTTCTTGTTCTCTAATTCTGCTTGGCTGATAATTCCTTTGTTTTGCAGGGCTTTCTCTAGGTTTTTTAATTCTCCATAAATGTCTTTTATTGTAATTTGTTTTTCCATTATTTTTGTAGGAACAAGTGGTTTTTATACTTTTTCTTATAGGAGGGTTTAGAGTTTTAATCTATTTTTTATATTTTACTTTTCCATAAACAAAACCTATTAAAGCGCCCATTATAAAAATTAACAAACCATTCAGAAATGCTGAAATGAGGATCATCGAGAGAGCATGTTTTGCAAAGAATCCGAAAGGAAGGAAAGAGTCGGTCAAAAGATCAATCAAGAGAACTGAAGGAAATATTGGAATTATTATTCCTGCTCCGCAAAGCATGCCTCTACAGGTAAGATAATTGTACAAAAAGAAAATGAAAATTACTAACCAAATTGATAGTAAAATTAATCCTGCTTTTAACCAATAAGGCCAGTTCCAATTTCTAATAAGAAAGAAAGTAGAGATTACTAACCAAATCAATAATAAAGTTAACCCATATTTTAATTGATATTTTGGTTGATTCCAACTCACAATAAAAAGAAAAAAGAAGATTAACCACCAAAGTGACAGCATGATTAAGCCCGATTTTACCCAACTAGCCATTTTCCAAGCCATAATAGAAGTAAAATATCTTACTTTAATACTTTAAGTTATTATATATTTTCAAAAATGGCTTTAGAATAATTTTTCCTGCTTGGAAGATTTAACAACGTCGTCAAAGTCTTTGTTGAAGATAGTTAGAACTTGTTGGGCGATGGGCTTTATTTGTTTTTCAATGTAATGCTTGTAGTCAATTTTATGATGCAGTTTTTGGATTGGTTCTGGGCCGTCTGTTGTAATATAATATTTTATTATGTTAGAGTCAAGTTTGTCTAGTTTTCTTGCAGCTTTTACATGAGGAGGTGTTGTTTTCGTGTAATCTTTTAGAGATTTTCTTATGGATTTTTTGTAAATTAGTTTGTCATCTATTTTTCCAGACTGAAGTTTTTTTATATAGTCTTTTATGAATTTTTGAATTGGCTCGTTTTTGAATGTTTTTTTTAATAATTCCTTCTGAAATTCTTTTGCTGCATCTGTCCAGTCGCCTCTGATTGCTTCAAGCCCTATTATTTCCAGAGATTCTTCTCCATTTATCTCTATAAGTCCTGCGTAGCGTTTTTTTGCTCCTGCTTTGCTGTCAGAGTCTGAGCGGATTTTTGGAATCATCATTGCCAAATACTGCTTTTCAAATTCAAGCTCAAGATGAGAATCGCGAGAATAATTTTTCCTCATATAGTTTTTATAAAATTCATTAATTTCATTTTCAATTTTTTTTCCAAGGATATTGGCTTTTTCTTTTTCTAGATTTGTTTCAACAAAAATAGAGTCGGTGTCAGAATATATTACTTTATAGCCCATTTTTTCTACTTGTTCCGCTGTTAATTTTATTATAAATTGTCCTGTATGAGTTATTGCATTTGCCATTTTTAGATTGAAATAACGGCAGTTTGGCGACGCTAGTACGCCGAAGAATGAATTTAGAATTATTTTTATTGCATAGCTTGATAATTCTCTTTTTTCTTTTTTTGCTTTTTCTCTTGCTTTATGGAGTTTTTCAAGTATTTGAGGTAAGATGCCTGATTGATTTATGAAGTATGCTTTGTTTACTGTTTCAATAGTGTTTTTTTCTTTTTTCTCCCTATAAGATGATGGATCTATGTTGAACGAGCGTATGATTGAGGGATATAGAGATTTGAAATCTAATACAAGAACATTGTGATAAATTCCTGGAGCTGCTTCTTGAACATATCCTCCCTTTATTCTTTCTTCTTTTTGAGTGAATCTTAGAGTCGGCGATGCTAAACTGCGGGAGTGGGCTTCCCTGATATAGAGGGAGTCAAATGCAGCTATTGAGCCGGTTAATCTGTCTAAAGAGAGGCCTGTTAATTGTGAGCGTTCAATTGCCAGCTCTATCATTTTTGTTTTTTCCAGGATTTTTAAAACTAGTTCACAGTCAAGTAAATTGTAATCTACGACTTTTTGCTGCGAATCTGCGTTACCAGAATAGAGTTTTTCTATTTCTTCGTGCCTTGCTTTTCCAGTGCCTTTGATTAGTTTTCCTTGGTTAAGGATTACTCTGGAGACTTCTTCTAAAGTGTAAGAGTCAAAGTCTGCGTTTTTTATTGAGGGGGCTTCTTTTATGAAAGGGTCTTTTATTAGGTTTAGCGCATCAAGGACTTGCCTTCCTTCTAATGAGATTGTTGAAGAGCGAAAGAAGTTTGAAGCGATTCTTATTTTTGGGCTTGAGTTTGTTCTTCCGATGTCAAATGGTATTTTGTTCTCCTGGAATTTTTCCTGAAGGTATTTTAAGTCAAAGTCTATTACATTCCAGCCTGTTATTATATCGGGGTCTAGTTTTAGGAGAGCAGATTTGAATTTTTCCAGACATTCTGCTTCTGTTTTGCAGGGTGTTGAGTTTTTTAGTTTTTTGTCTGTGACCATGAAATTCTGCCTGTAGTTTTCTGATACAATTCCTATGCAGATTATATTATTGTTTGAGCGGGAGGCCTCTATATCTATTGATGCTATTTTTAGATTTGGCTTGTATTCTTCTTTTAGGGCTGTGATTTTTGGCTCTCTGTAGACTCTGTCTATTTTTTCTGAAGATTCGTATTCTCCTTCAATATTTATCTGGCTTAGGATATTGTTGTCTATTAGAAATTTCTGATGAGGTTTAATGTCTGCTTCGTAAGTTTCAATTAATTTGCGAATTCCTTCATAGAGCTTGGTTAATTCTGTTTGGGATTTTGAAGATATTTTTGTTAGTTTTTCTCCTTGGAAGTTCTTTAATTTTGATTCTTCGTGCTGGAATTTGGACAGGTATTTCTTTATTTTTTTCAGGTCTAATGTTTTGATGAAGAAGTAGGGCTGAATTTTATTTTCTGATACGAATGACTGACCGTTTTCTAGTTTTCCGAATAGCCGAACTATTGTTTCGTCTGATGAGGATTCTGTTACTGCATGAATGATGAATGCTTTCATATTTTTAAGAGGAGAATGAGATTTTTAAGTTATGTGTTTCTTGGGATTAGTTATTGATTAGTCATAAATAAGTTTATTTGCAGAGGATTATCGGAGACTTATTGTGGAATAATTATAGAAAGATTTATATATAAATTATAATTTATAAATTACATGAGGACTATTGCTTTGAAAGAAAAGACTTTTGGTCTTTTGAGGAATATGAAGGAGAAAGAGAAGTCTGATTCTTTTGATGAGTTGGTATTGGACTTAATTATGAATAAAGAGGGAGTTTCTGATTCCATGTTTGGAAGCCTTAAGGGTAAGACGAAGAGGTTTACTTCTAAGGAGAGAAACAGGATTTGGAAGGATGAGTATAGAAAATGAATGTTGTTTTTGATACATATGCGTGGATTGAGTATTTTAGGGGATCTGGGGAGGGCAGGAAGGTTATGGAATGTTTAGATAGTAGTGACGTAATTACTCCTGTTCTTGTTTTGCTAGAGCTTAGCTATAAGTCAGAATCTGAGGGATGGGATATTAAGGAATACCTTAATTTTATTAAAACAAAATCTAAGATTGTTAGTTTTGATGATAATTTTGTATTGAAGTTTGGGAAGGTTTATAATGATGTTAAGAAAAAAGTTAAAGGAATAGGTTTTGCCGATATTTCTATTTTTTTGACAGCTATGCTTAATGATGCAAGGATTTTAACAGGCGATCCTCACTTTAAGGAATTTGATAATACTATTTTTTTAGGAGGAAAATAAGATGGGATTGCAGATAGGGGATATTGTTCCGAGAAAAGAGGTTGCGCTTTCTGAGCTGAACGGGAAAGTTATAGCTGTTGATGCTTTCAATGCAATTTACCAGTTTTTGTCTTCTGTAAGGCAGCCTGATGGGACGCCGTTGATGGATTCAAAGGGGCGAGTTACTTCACATTTGTCAGGGCTTTTTTATAGGAATATTTCTTTATTGAGCGAGGGCATGAAATTGATTTATGTTTTTGACGGAGAGTATCATGAGTTGAAGGGGAAGACCAAGGAGATTAGGGGCGCGGCTAAGGAACTGGCGCGGGAGAAATATGAATCGGCTAAGGAGGAGAAAGATATTGAGGCGATGGGAAAGTATGCGAGAGGGATGACTAGATTAGATGATAAGATGATTAAAGAGAGCAAGGAGCTTTTGGAGGCAATGGGTGTTGCTGTTGTTCAGGCTCCTTCTGAAGGAGAGATGCAGTGCGCTGCTTTAGTTAAGAGCGGGCAGGCGTGGGCTGTCGGCTCGCAGGATTATGATGCTTTGGCTGTCGGGGGCACTCGCTTGATACAAAACTTGACTTTGGCGCGGAAGAGGAAAACTGTTTCAGGAAGTGTTTACATTGCTCCAGAGATTATTGAATATTCTAAAGTTTTGAACGAGCTTGGAATTAATTCTGATCAATTAATAAGTTTAGCTATTTTAGTCGGGACGGACTTTAATCCGGGAGGGATTTATGGGATTGGGCCTAAAAAGGCTTTGGCTTTAGTTAGGGAGAAAAAATATCCTGTTAAGATTTTTTCTGCTTTGGAAGAGCAGGGCAAGTTGGATTTTGACTGGCGCGCTGTTTTTGAAATCTTTAAGAAGCCGAATGTTTCTAAAGAAAAGGTTAAATTTCCTAAATTAGATTCTGTGCGGATTAAGGAGATTTTAGTTAAAGAGCATGATTTTTCTCTTGAGAGAGTTGAGAAGCAGCTGGAGAAGCTGGGGGCTATTAAGAAGAAGGGCGAGCAGAAGACTTTGTTTTAGTTTGTTATTGGACAGGGATAAGAAAGTGATATAAAGTGTTTTGTTTTTTTCATTAAATGGAAAGGGGACTTGGAGATAGAAATATCCTGGATAAGTTTGCTGAAGAGTTTTGTGCTATAGTGGATAGACACATTAAGTACATTGTTGTTTCAGGATATGTGGCTATATCTCACGGAAGAAGAAGAACAACCGAGGATATAGATATGATAATTGAAAGAATTCCTTTTGAAAAGTTTAGACTCTTGCATATAGAATTGGAAGAAGCTGGTTTTGAGTGCATGCAGTCTTCTAAGGTTGAAGAGATTTATAATTATCTTGATGTTGGAGACGGCATAAGATATGTGCGTGAGGGAAAGATGTTTTTGCCTCCGGAAATGGAGATTAAATTTGTTAAGGACGAAATTGATGAATTACAAATGAAAACTAGAAAGAAATTTTCTCTTACAGGGCTTGATATCTGGTTTTCTTCTATTGAGTTTAATATTGCATTTAAAGAAGAGCTTCTTGCCGGAGAGAAGGATAAAGAGGATGCTAAACACCTTAGAATAATATATAAAGATGAGATTGATAGTAATTTTATAGATGAAATAAAAAAGAAAATAAGGGAGCTTAGACTTAAAGATGAGAGATAAACTGCACATGGAACAAGTTGAGAAGTGGGCTGAATTTGTCAGGAGTAACCCTAGAGAGAAATGGAAGGAACCAGTGGATTTATTAATTAATGCGGTTTATGAGAAGGCAGACGAGTTTTATAAGAGACTGGAGAAGACTGAGGAAGGAAGAAAAATTTTGAAAAGGTTAAATGAAGAGAAGGCTAAAAAAATTTAGTGTCTTCTGTATCCTACGATTCTATTGCCCTGCAGAATTGGGACTTCTGTGATGCTCTGCTTGGAGTGCTTTGATCTCCAGATTAGTGCTATTCCGATGATTATTAGAACTCCAGATGCGATTAAGAGTGTTGTTTCTGAGAGCAGGGCTATTTGTTGAGGGATGTTCAGCCGACCTTTTAGATTTTCAGGGATTACTGTTATTGCTACTCCTGCAAGGCCCAATACTGACAGCAGATAACCTATTATTTTTTTTATCATCTTCTTTTATGTTATAGGAGAGATTTGTATATAAATCTTTCTTGGATAGGTATTTATATCAAAAAATGCTGTTTTAGTTATGGCGTCGTATGATGTGATTGGGAATATTGCTATTGTTAAATTTAGGGAAGGCGTTAAGGATAGTGAGAAAAAGAAATTTGCCTTGAGGATTTTGAATGAGAAGAGGGGCGTTAGGACTGTCTTGGAGAAGAGCGGGAAGTTCAGGGGGCGGCTGCGGACTTTGAAGACACGGCATCTTGCCGGCGAGAGGACGAAGGAAGCTCTTTATAGAGAGAATGATTGCTTTTTTAGATTGAATGTTGATAGCTGTTATTTTTCTCCGCGTTTATCGACGGAGCGGAAGGAGATTGCT
>CAZVKQ010000027.1:0-11211 GCA_964626985.1 Candidatus Woesearchaeota archaeon
GTCTATCCTACTAACCACGTCAAGCGTGGGGTTCGTCAGGTCGCGTTCCCCTATGGTCAATAAAGAGTAAAGTAGTATATAATACTTTCGGTACTTCGGTTTTTCGCTTAAGATATTTGATGATTAAAGCGTCCGGCAACCATAAGATCACCAGGGAGCATATTCACAATCCGAAGATTGTTAGTATTATATAATACTTCTGATTTATAATCTTTTCCTAATTCCATTTTCTATGTCAAACACATACTGCTTTGTAATATCAGAATTAAACTTGCTAACTTCAGGAATACCATTTTGTATTACTCTCTCTTTCTATGCAAGATACCGCTCTTTATGTTTGTAAGGATCAACCTTTTCGTTTCTGCTTTTTGACACCACCCTTATGTGTAAAAGCTAAATCTCTATTTAAGATTCAGCCAGCAGAATTTCAAAAACAGCAAGAATGCAAAGCATTTTTGGGGTGTTCAGGAACTTTCAGTTCATGACATATACCAAAAAGGATTTACGCCCTGACCGAGAATCGAACTCGGGTCTGTGCCGCGACAGGGCACTGTTCTAGCCACTAAACTACCAGGGCATTGTATTGAAATATAAATCTCGTTTTTAAATCTTCACTTTTTGTAAAGTGAACTCTTTAGTTTGTCAATCTTCGCCGCCAAAATAAAATCATTGATAAAAAGCCCATCAATAGCATGAGTATAAAGCTCAATCGAAACCTTACCATAAGTAAAGCAAATATTGGGATGATGCCCTTCCTCCTCTGCAATAGCCCCGACCTTGTTGACAAAATCCAAAGCAGATTTAAAATCCTTGAACTTGTAACTCTTCAACAGATGATGCTCCTCAACAACTCTCCAGCCATCAAGTTGCGAAATATACTCATCAATCTGACTGCCCTTCAGAGGCCTAACAGCGCCTCCACACGCTACGCACTTCTTAGCGTTCAAGTTCTCCATAAAAAACAAACACTCTAGAACTATAAATATCTATCCATAAATGAATCGATTTATATTTCAAAAACCCTTAGTAAGCCATGAAAGAAAAAACCCTAATGAAATTAAGAATAATATCCGAGCATTAGGTTTCATAGCTCTGGCACTACTCCTCTTCGGTATAATCTGAGACCTCTCCCTAAAATGAGGACAGGAGATGCATCCTCTTTAGCTCAATTAATCAAATTTATAGTCTTCATTTACTTTGTTGTTGTTTTATACAGACCAAAATATAGTAGAAAGGAATCAATAATTTCACTACTCAAAAAAACAAAAAATCTCCAATAAAATTTAAATACCAAAAAGCTATCACTTTAACACAATGAAAAAAACATTATTACTACTCCCATTAATAGCACTGACATTAATTCTATTAACAAGTCTAAGCTCTGCCTATTACCAAGAATACTATCCGAGTTACTCCAAATCAACAGACTATCACAAGTCAACAGCTTACTCCTACCCAAACCCATGGACTCAGCAAAAAACTGTCTCATATATAAAAACAACTACAACAAGCAACTATCCATATTACTATCCTTATTCAAGATACAGCTTCACGCCAAGAGATTACAGAATAGGTGACGGCACTCAATACCACTACGCACGATATAACTACTACGATCCTTACTACTACCCTATCGGCTACACCTATCCGAACTACCCTTATTCTTATTACCATAGGTACTAATATGCTAGAAAACAGAATTCTCCAAGTGTTTGCTTTGGACGAAAAAAAATTAATATCCTGCTCACGCGCCTGCATTACTCAAGAAATAGAAATACCAAATTATAAAAGAAATTTCCAGAGTCTAAAAGCTAAGCTAGAAGATGATGGTTATGCTATTTGGATTTCAACAGAAACAGTGCAAGACCTGCCGCGAGAAATAACAATCGGTTCTAATGAAAAAAAAGACCTTACTAATGAATTCAATAAATTCGGACTGCCTTATCATCCTATATGCTCTCCCCTCATTCACTCTTAATTTCCGCAATCTCTTCTTCCTTGGGCAATTTGACAATATCAGCAACTTTATCTCCCGCCTTCAGCTTGACAATCCTCACTCCTTGTGTAGCTCTGCCCATTACCCTAATCCCTTTCATAGAGGTTCTCAAAATAATTCCTTTAACAGTTGTCACAATAACAGAATCTTTTGTCTCAACACTCAAAGAGCCGACAACATTCCCCGTCTTAGAATTAGTCTTCAGATTAATTATTCCCTTCCCGGCGCGGGAAGTTTTTCTGTAGTCCTCCAAATCAGACCTCTTCCCATAACCTTTCTCTGTAATAGTCAAGATAGATGTCTTAGAGTCCAAAGGCAGAACTTCAAGAGACACAACTTCATCTCCGCCGCCCAAATCAATTCCCCTCACGCCGTAAGAGGCACGTCCCATCGCCCTGACGTCATCGCTGTTAAATCTAATCGCCTGCCCCTTCCTGCTGATAAGTAAAACCTCCTGCTTGTCGCTGACCCTCTTGACATTAATTATTGAATCGCTTCCGTCCATAGGCAGATTCATAATCCTGACTCCTGCTGCTCTCGGCTTAGAAACATCTTTCAAAGCGAGCTTCTTAACCTGCCCTAATTTAGTAGCAAACATTAAGTATCCAGAATCAAAGTCTTTTATAGCCATTGCATTAGCTATCTTCTCGTCTCTCAAATTCAAAACATTAGCCAGAGCCCTGCCCTTGCCCTGCCTCTCTCCAGATGGGACATCATTCGCTTTAAGCCAGTACACTCTCCCTCTGGAAGTAAAGAACAGCAGATAATCGTGAGTTGAGCAGGTAATCAAATCAACTACAAAATCATCGTCCTTCAACACGCCGCCAGTAACCCCGCTCCCGCCCCTCTTCTGCTCTCTATAAGACTGCAAATCAACTCTCTTAACATATCCTGAATTGGTCATCATTATTACAACATCTTTCTTCTCAACTAAGTCCTTCTCTGAGATCTCGTCAACTTTCTTCAGAACTCTAGTCCTCCTGTCGTCGCCGTAATTCCTCTTAAGCTCCTGAACTTCTTTCTTTATAACATTCAAGATTTCCTGCTCGCTTCCCAAAAGCTTCTTCAAGTGCTCAATTAATTCCTTTAGCTTCTTCTCCTCGTCCTTTAATTTCCCGGCCTCCATTGAAGTCAGCTGCTGCAGTCTCGTCTCCAAAACTGCCTTGCTCTGCCTGTCAGACAAACCAAATTTCTTCATCAATCCAGCATGCGCTTCCTTTGCATCCCTGCTCTTCTTGATAAAATCAACAATTTTGTCAATCTCTTTCAAAGCAATCAAAAGCCCGAGGACAATTTCCAATCTATCTTCTGCCTTCTTAAGCTCAAATTTAGCCCTATTCGTCACAATCAGCCTCCTATACTTAACATACTCTTCAATAACATTCTTCAAATTCAAAACTCTCGGCTGATTTTCCACAAGAGCCAGAATGTTTGCGTCAAAATTGCACTGCAGTCTGGTCAGCTTAAATAATTTATTCAAAGTATATTTAGAATTAGCTCCCTTCTTCAGTTCAACAACTATTCTAACTCCTTTCTTGTTGCTCTCGTCCCTTAAGTCAGAAACATCAGGCAGTTTCTTGTCAGTAGCAAGTTTGGCAATCTCCTTCACTAGCTCCGCCTTGTTAACCATGTAAGGAATTTCTGTAATGATAATTGAACTCTTGCCTTTGTGCTCTTCTGTCGTAGTCCTCCCCCTCATAATCAGCTTGCCCTTTCCTGTTTTGTACATATCCTTAATTCCAGGCCCCATAACATATCCGCCAGTAGGAAAATCAGGTCCTGTAACAATATCGCACAAAGCATCAATATCAGTTTCCGGCTTGTTAACATAAGCAATAATAGCATCGCACAGCTCGTTCAGATTATGCGGAGGAATATTCGTAGCCATACCAACGGCAATCCCGGTCGCTCCGTTCAAAAGTAAGTTGGGCAGTTTAGCAGGCAAAGTCTCTGGCTCTTTGGTAGAGTTGTCAAAGTTAGGCCTCATCTTAACAGTTTCTTTCTCAATATCATTCAACAGCTCCTGTGAAATCTTACTAAGCCTTACCTCGGTGTACCTCATTGCTGCCTGCGAATCTCCGTCAAGAGAATTATGCACAAAAACCCCGCTCGCAAGAGCAAAGTTGTGAGTGTTATCAATAGTCAAATCATAAACGTCAACAAATTCCCCTATGAATTCGGTCCTTATAACTTTATGATTAGAGTTTATTTCACACAAAACTAAATCTTTGTCACTATTATAATATTTCTTAACACCTAAATCCCAACTAGTAAAACTTTTAGTTCCGAATATTTCTTTTCTTGTTTTTTCAAAGTTCTCTCTATTTATACAAAGATTGTTATCTTTCAAGTGAGAGCATATTCTCAGAAACTTTTTCTTGCCGGTCAGATTAGTTTTTCTCTTTTTATTACTAGCTACAATTTTCTCATGAAATAATTGTTTATATTTAGGAATCTGCCACATTTTTCTCATAGTTATAGAAGCAGTTTTCCTAATCTCTTCAATAACTTCTGGATTCTCTCTAAGATATTTCTTATTCGCCTCACTTAAAAATTTCTTCATTTTAACTCTATACTCTTCTTTCTTCCAATTCCTAAGATTTCTTTCCCTCAACCTTTTTGAATAAGCCTCCCTGTTTTCCCTATCACTCCAAAATTTCTTTCTTCCTTCTGCTAATTTAATTCTGTAATCAGCATCTTCCTTATGTTTCATAGAAACGAAATCATGATGTATCTTCCAATGCTCTTTCCAACCAACACGCCTAATATTATCAGGATTATTGTTCAATTTTTCAAAATCCACATGATGCCTTATCCTGCCAGCAGATTTTTCATAAGTTCCTTTAGCCAAATTCCATTTATCAGATAAAATATGAACAAATTCCCAAGAGTCTAGTGCAGGTTGATAAATCATTTCATATCCTACCGTTTTTGGATTTTTTGGGCTGTCTTTATCTGTTGAAAACTTAGTATAGCAAGGCATCAAAGAGTCGCCAGATTGTAAATCCTTTGCCTCTTTATAACTGCCGTCTCTTAACATAAATTTATGGTTCGGTGTACATTTTATCTCCTCTCTATTATCCAAAACAACCTTCATAATCTCAGCATTCTTTTGTGTAAGTCTCGGATTTTTTATTTCCGCTATCTTCATAAAACCATTATCATCTACTGTAAAAGTAAAATTGCGTTTTCCTTGTTTATCCTCTTTTATTAAATCCGCAAAAGACATATCTTTTCCATTGGTAAGTTTAATTTTTGTATCTGCAGTAAAACAACCAAAATTTCCCTGCCCGTGAACCAAAGGATACCTCAAGGAAAAGTCCTGCGCCATTCTTACCATAGAGTCATAAACAGCAACATCTCCATGGGGGTGATACTTTCCTAAAACCTCTCCAACGACGGTCGCGGATTTCCTAGTCGGCTTCTCCGGGCTTAGTCCAATGGAATGCATCGCATAAAGAATTCTCCTATGAACCGGCTTCAAACCATCTTCAACAGAAGGCAAAGCCCTCTGAACAATCACAGACATAGCATAATCAATATATGCCTTCTCCATCTCATCAACAATCTCTGCATTCTCCACCCCCTTCTCAATCTGTCCTTTTTCCCTTCTCTTATTCTCTTCTTCTTCAGCTTCTTTCTCTACTTTTTCTTCATCAATCGCCTTTGGTGTCATTGTTATTTTTTATCCTCCCCTTCTTCCTATCCTTCAAATCTCCTCCAACAATCTCCTTCTCAGGAAAAACACTCCCTGAATAACCGCATTTCTTGCACATCCAGCTTCCAGTAATCCCGCCAGCGACCATCATAACTTCTTCACTTCCGCAATTAGGGCATATTCGAACTCCTAGTATTCCCATTCCACACCTCCAAAGAGTTCATAACCTTCTATGAAAAATCTGTTATCTTCCATTTCAACCTCATTAAATTTTCTTAATCCCATCTTAAACATCCACCTCTGCTTCATGTGCCCTCGCCGCAATAAATTCCCTTCTCGCCTCAACATCATCCCCCATCAATTTTGAAAAAATCTCATCTGCCTTGACAGCATCCTCAATAGTAACTTTCTTCAACAATCTATTCTTAGGGTCCATTGTAGTCTCCCACAGCTGATCAGGATTCATCTCTCCCAGTCCTTTAAATCTTTGAACATCAACTTTTCCCCCAAAGTCTTTAACAATTTTCTTAAGCTCCTCATCAGAATAAATATAATGAACCTTCTTCTTCCTAACTCTATAAAGTGGAGAAACAGCAATATACATATTTCCGTTCTTAATTATATCAGACATAAATCTGAAAAAGAAAGTCAGCAGTAAAGTTCTAATGTGCGCGCCGTCAACATCAGCATCAGTCATTATAATAACCTTTGAATACCTCAATTTACTAATATCAAATTGTTCTCCAATTCCCGTCCCAACTGCGGTAATTAAATTAGATATCTCTTCATTACTCAGAACTTTAACAGGATTTGCTTTTTCCACATTCAATATCTTTCCCTTCAAAGGCAATATCGCCTGAAACTCCTTGTTTCGCGCCTGGGTTGCCGAACCTCCGGCAGAATCTCCTTCAACTAAATATAATTCAGTATCTTGAGAACTTTTCTTAGCACAATCCCTCAATTTTCCAGGCAAGCCGCCGACGGAAAAAGCGCTCTTTCTTCTAACCAATTCCTTAGCTTTCCTCGCAGCATTCCTCGCCTTCTGCGACTCCAAAGCTTTAGAAACAATTTTTCTCGCAATCGTAGGATTCTCTTCAAAAAAAACCTGCAAGGAAACCATTACAACACTATCAACAATCCCTTTAATCTCTGAATTTCCTAATTTAGTTTTAGTCTGCCCTTCAAACTGCGGCTCAGGCACTTTAATAGAAACAATTGCAGTCAAGCCCTCTCTAACATCATCTCCTGTTAAATTGCCATTCTTAATCAATTTATTTTTATTAGCGTAGTCATTTATCGCCCTCGTCAAAGCAGTCTTAAATCCGATAATGTGCGTTCCCCCCTCAACAGTATTAATCGTGTTGACAAATCCCAGAACATTTTCCTGATACCCTGAATTATACTGAACTCCGCACTCAACTACTACCTTGCTCTCCTCTTTGATAAAATAAATCGGCTTGTGCAAAGCTTCCTTGCTCTTATTTACCCACTTGACAAACTCAACTAATCCTCCCTCATAATGAAATATTTCTTTCTTTCCATCCTTCTCTGATTTCAAAATAATTTTAACACCCTTGTTCAAAAATGCAATCTCCCTGAATCTCGTCTCCAAAACACTAAAGTCAAAATCAGTCATTGAAAATATTGTCTCATCAGGCACAAAAGTCACTTCTGTCCCAGTATCATTCTTATCACTATTCCCGACAACTTTCAAATCGTAAAGAGGCTTGCCAATTTTATATTCCTGCTGGAATTTTTTTCCTTCCCTGCTGACAATAACTCTCATATGCTTGCTCAATGCGCTGACAACAGAAATTCCAACCCCGTGCAATCCCCCTGAAACAGCATAACTGCCCTTGTCAAACTTTCCTCCTGCATGCAATTTTGTAACAACAATTTCAACAGCCGGCCTTTTGTACTGGGGGTGTATGTCAACAGGAATTCCTCTGCCGTTGTCCTTAACAGTCACACTTCCGTCTTTATTTAGAGTAACCTCAATTAAGTCGCAAAAGCCAGCCATTGCCTCGTCAACAGAATTATCAACAACTTCATAAACTAAATGATGCAGACCTGCCTTCCCGGTGCTTCCTATATACATCGCAGGGCGTTTGCGCACGGCTTCAAGACCTTCTAAAACAGTAATTTTTTCAGAGCTATATGCTTTGCTGCCTTCTGACTTGGATTGTGGAGTCATTTTAGAACTTCTCAAACACAAAAATAAAACGCGCTTTATAAACCTTTCTGCCTTTTTACCGACGATAAACTGCTTTTCCAAGAAAAAATCAGACAAATTACTCTAGAAACCAAGGCCTAATAGTAAATTGCCGTATCATAAAGCTCACTAACCTCTTCAGGATTCAATGCTCTGTCAAAAACCATAACTTTTCCAATAGAACCCTTAAAATAAAGGGATGAATCAGAATTTGAAAGTGTACGACGCGCTCCAATTAAAAAATCAGAAGCAAAGGATTTAGGCCCGATACTATCTGCAGATACATCCTCCTGTCCATTCAAATAAAGTGTAATCCTTCCATTAGCATAACTAAGTACAACATGCGTCCAAGTATTAAAAGGAATAATAGTAGAACTCCCTATGTTCTCGTCTCTCTGAGCACCAAACCTAATATCAAATGGTTCATTATCTATAAGTATAAAATAATTACCAGTTGCCCCAAATTTCTTAGAAACAATCATCTGAGGATTTCCCGTCTTGCCACTGGGATTAATCCAAACAGAGATAGCAAAATCATCTTCTATCCCATTAAAATCAAAACTATTATCATTAGAAGCATAAAGAAAATCTCCGTTGCCATCAAGAGTTACAAAACCTCCAAATCCTTCATCATAGCTCAATCGCACATGTCCAACCTTATTTAATTCAATATTATTATTAATATCTAAAATACTTGCTTTTTTAGAAAATTCTGGAGACAAGCCCAAACTATCAAATGTTCCAGAATATTTTAACATAGTATGCTCTCCCAATTGATTAGAATTATCACTATTTCTATCGTCTATAAAATCAACCCAGCTAAAATTAGCAGAAAGCCCTATTGGACCATGGGCATTGCTGTTTTCAAGTGCAAAGTCTCCATAAAAATAGATTATACGTTCGTCAAATGGATTTACTTTTATATTAAAAATCCTAAATGCCTTTCTTTGATCATAGTAAGTGTCTAATTTATAATCTGTAAATTTTTTCCAATCATAACTGTTTGGATCAAGAGGAGTTTTAGTAGTAGCATAGAGAAGCCAATTGTTAACACCATCGTCATAAACACAGGCTGCAAAAAATAGTTCATTAGGCAACTTCATGAAGCGCTTTCCAAAACATGGAAAACTAGTAATTTCAACAGCGGTCCAATTGTTAGAAGTCGCCCTTGTTTTATACAATAAAACTAAATTATCTTTTGCCTTATCAAGACCCTGTTCTATATTTAAAAAATTATTAGCAAGAATATAAAATCTATCTGTAGAATTATCGTAATAAGAATCAGAATCAAAATCATAGGGAAGATTATCTTGCCCAGAAATATCAACATCCTGTATCTTTAATTTCAAATTTTTAGGAATAAAGTTGTTATAAGACATACTAGAACTCCTTACTCCTTTCCCATTTATTATATCTTTAAGAGTAGAATAATGAAACTTTAAATTATTTTCACGCCAATCTATTCCATTACCGTCCTGTTGTCCGCTCCATGCTGTTACAAGAAATATCCATTTGTCTTCTGAAGAATCATAAAAGAACTTCTTGTGCCCGTATACCTCGCCATAAGTATAATCTCTGTATTGCCAAGTCTGTCCGTTATCATGGCTCCAATGCAAAGCCATAAAATCCATATTGTCTCTATTATCTGCTATAACAATAGTATCTCCCCTAATATATTTTAATTCGTGATAAGCCCCGCCATCATTATTATTATGCACAATAACAGGATCGCCGTAAGTATTTGAATTATTATAATTGTCAAGACTTAAAACACTATTAGTTCTAACAAATTTCAACTCTGCACCTGTTGCATAATGTCCTCCATAAGAAAATACTAATCTACCCTCATCATCTAAATCAGACCTAATAGATATGTGTTGCTCGTATAATCCGAAATCATCGCCTCTTGGATAGATTGCGCCGACCTTATATTTGTTATTATCCAAACAAAAAGCTTTTCCCGCCCAGACAACGCGCCCAGTACTAATATCAAAAGGTCTGATACAAACAGAAGATTTAACAGTCCTATCAGCACCATTAAAATAAAGTAAATATGCTATATCTCGCCCATCAACATCTGGCTAAAGGGCCGCATCTGCAGAGCCAGTTCCATAATTCTAGCCAAATGAATCTAATGGCCAATATGAAACAAGTCCTTCCTCCAAATCAACCACAGAACTAACAACAACAATATTAAATAACATACAAAAAATAAACAAACCAGCAACAATACTATTTTTCATAGAAAAAAGTAGAAAATTAAACTATATAAACCTACTCCATGCCCTCAACAGCAGTACACTCAACACAACAGCAGTACACTCAACACAACACCAGATTCACACTTATTCACAGTATCCAAGCACTCGACTAAACACCACCCCAAACACCATTAACACAAGTCTCTACACCTTGCACACACTCTCCTATATCTGAACCACATGCCCTTGTATCGCCATTAGTACAAACTGGCATTGTCCTGCTGAAGGTGTGTATTATGTTTCCAGTATTTGTTACTACCTTGCCCTCTATAAGCGGGCCTGTGACAGTGATAATTACATAGTGAAATACCATTTTTCCAAAACCTAGGCATGTACCTATACTATGCAGAGGTGAACCAGCCCCTCCAGTTGTTATATGAATCATTTCTCCACTATGGGTTGTATAGTAACAATACAAATGATCATGACCATATATAGCTGCTGTGACACCATTATCGTAAAAAAGATTATCTAGTAAATTGGACTTAGTTGGATTATTGCCATATAGCGTCGCTATGTTGTTTGAACCTGCAATTGGCCTGTGACCAAATACAAACCTATGAGTGAAACCTGTTTTTTGCAATGCAGTATTTTCAAGCCAGTTGAGCTGAGGGCCATATATATCTCCTAAAGGTTCTGGCTCTTCAGTATTTAGAAAGATAAATTGACTGTTTCCAAATCGCCAGTCAAAAGTCGCCTCTGGCCAAAATGTTGGGTCACCATCACCATTTAATGGATGAACCCAGTAGTTTCTCCAGGCAGATCTTCCACTTGCCTTTAAAAAGCCGTCATGATTACCTACTGCTGATAGAAATGTAGTCTCTCTTCTAATTATGTTTGTGATATCATGGAATCTTTTCCAGGATTCGTCTGGGATAGCGCATGATTGTATATCGTCCCCTACCATAATAACAAAATCAACACCTTCGTTAGCTATATCTTGGACCATGTTATCAAATTGTTCACCTTGGGTTCCACATTGTACCTCTCTTGAATCACCAAGAACTGCAAATTTGAAATTTTGTCTTAAGTTATCTGATGTTTCAAATGTTGACTCAAAGGTTGTGTTTTGTATGCACCATCC
>CAZVKQ010000028.1:0-10767 GCA_964626985.1 Candidatus Woesearchaeota archaeon
TAACAAGCTCCTGCTCAACTTCATAAATGTTGAAGCCGTCTATTCTATCAGAGCTTAAGCATACTGCATTTCCTCTTTCATCAATTTCAAAATCCAGTGGCTTGTCATGGCGGAGCATATCTAATGTCACTCTCTTGACGCGTCCATAAACCTCCTGCGCAGCCAAAACATAAAACCCTAACTGCCAATTTCTCTCTTTCGGAGAAATGTTGGAGCGCCCGGTTTTATAATCAACAATTTCTGCCTCTCCATTAGAATTAAAATCAATCCTATCTGCAAATCCAATAAACTCCATCCCTGCAAGTGTCAAAGGCAGATACTGCTCTGTCTTGCTCTGCTCTCCAAAACGCTCCTTATTCCTCTCATAAAAAACGCGGATTAAAGTCTCTGCCTCGTTAAAATCAATGCTCTCCCAATCCTCTTCCATTGACATCTCTTTCCCCAACTCTAAAAACTCATTTACACTCCTAAATTTCAAAAAAACACCTTTCTCCAAAACAGAATGCACAAAACTCCCCAACCTCATCGCATCCCAGCTGATTGTTTTTCTCTCAGGCATATTATAAACATACTTATATTCAAACTCTTTCTGGCACTTCTCAAATAAATTCAAAGCAGAAGGAGAAAACTTCCCGTGCTCCTTCCCATCTTTAAACCTAAGAGAATCGTGCGTCATCTCAAAAAGCAAAGAATCAAAATTCTGATTATTCAAAACCTTCCCAAACTCGTCTGCTCTCTTTATCTCAACAGCCGGCTCAATAAATTTTTCTTCCAAGTCTACAAATAACTGAATGTCAGAATTCTTCTTGTAATCAATCTCCTGCAAAAATCTGGAAGGATAACTTCTTCTATTCCCATACTGCTCAGCATAAGTTAAAATCAATTTCTCAATAGCTCTAGTAAAAGAAACATAAGCCAATCTTCTTTCTTCCAATAATTGATGATATTTTTCATAATCAATTATGAAATTCTCAATCTGCTCCTCGTCTAATGCTTTTATCTCCTCTTTAACCTCTGGAAGCAAAGCAGTTGGAATTAAACTATTTCCTGTATATCTTTCAATAGGAAACCTCCCTTGAGCCAGATTAGTCATAATAACAACTTTATATTCCAAGCCCTTGGTAGAATGTGATGTCATCAGCCGAACTCCCTCTTCTTCCAGCGAGGCGGCTTCTATCTCTATTCCCAGACTCTCTAAAATATCCAAGTAATACAAAAAGCTCCCTAAATCAGAATCGTGCAATTCCTCGTGCGATTTTGCAGCGTCATAAAATTTCCTCAAATTCATCATTATCTCTTTCTCATCTTTTGTCTTTTCATCATTTAATAATCCAGAAATCCTATAAACCTCTTTTAATAATTCGGTAATATTCCAGTTAACAAAAGGCAAGAGCAATTTTATTTTTTCAATTAAAATTTTGGCTGCCATCTTTCCAGAATCAGAAAGCTCCATTTTTTCAAGTGAATTAAAAAGAGCGACTGATATCACTCCATTTCCTTCAATCTTCTCTCCTTCTTCAGACCTCTCTAATTTTTTCTTGTAATCCTTAATATATCTTCCAATTTTAATCAAATCTTCCTGCTTAAAATCTAATTGATACGCTAAATCCCACCACGCCCCCTCCCCGCCCTTATCCTTTTTCTTAAGCTTATCCAAAACAACAAGATAATCATAAGCTGTCTTCACAGACTTCTGCTTCAATAAAGAAGCTTTTGCGACGGCAAAATAAGGAATCCCTGCTCCCTCAAGCGCCTTTCTTATAACTCTCCCCTGTTGATGCGCTCGGAACATAATGCAAATATCTTCATAAGCCCTCCCATTATTAATCTCCCTCTGCACAAGCTCAACGATTTTCCTCGCCTCCTCTTTCCCATTCCTAAGCTCATAAGTCTCTATCTTCTCTCCTTCTCTATTATGAATATTCTCAACAAAAAAACACTCTTCCTTGTTTACATAATTATTTTCTATCAGCTTATGCGCAGCCCTCAAAATCCTGTTCGAAGACCTATAAGATTTAGTCAAAGTAAAAATATCTTTATCAGAGACATTGAACGCATTCTTAAACAAATTCAAATTCTCCTTATAAGCACCCCTAAATCTATATATAGATTGATTTATGTCACCCACAACAGTTACATTTCCATGCCTGGCAAACTTAACAATAAAATCTAACTGCACTTTATTTGTATCCTGAAACTCATCTACAATTAAATAATCATAATTTCCAGAAATTGAATTGTCATTATCCAAAAGTTTAAGGACATTATTATTCAAATCAGAATAATCCTGATAATTTGCCTTTTCTTTCAGCTTCTCATATGCATTCCACACAATTAAAAATTTCTTCATTCCGATTATCTTTCCGATTCTATCAATCTGCTTCACAATCTCCTTTTTCTTTACGCCGTTATCTTTTAAATATAAAGTCTGCAGTTCAAAATTCAAATCCTCAAATCTCTTCTCCAAATTTATTCCGTCATACTTCCCAAGCTCTTTATCCAAATATTCCTGAAACTCCTGCAGGGAAATTCCCAAATCTTTTGCTGTTCCAATCGTTGAAATATACTTATGGCAATATCCTGCATTAACTTTTAAATTTCTATGGAGAACAACTTTTGCCTGGTCTGGGTCAAGAATTTTAAAATCTTTTTTTATTCCAATCTTTTCTCCATGTTCTCTCAATAAATCTGCGGAAAACCCGTGAAAAGTCCTCACAACAACACTATTATCAACACTCCTAAAAGCCCTCCCAATTCTTAAAAAAAGATTATTCGCCGCCTCGTTGGAAAAAGTAATGCAGACTATTTTCTCCGGCTTGTAAATCTCATTAGAAATTAAGTGCTTGACTTTTTCAACAATGGTATAAGTTTTCCCTGTCCCAGCTCCTGCCAAAATTACGCAAGGCCCTTTAACTTTCTCAATCGCACTCATATTTAAGGATAAAATCCAAAGATTAAAAATATTGCTACAATAGATTAATAAACCAAAAAATTTCTAAAAAACAATGACAAGCCATGAAATAGCAAGCGCATTAGTAAGAATAGTTGATGAAATAAGAACAAGAAAAACAATAGGTAATTGGGAGATAATACCTAACCCAGCAGGGCTACTAGTCATCGATGTCTGGTACAGACCAAATTCTACTCAATGCACTAACTATGGTTTCACAATAACAAAAAAATCTGAATATATACAATTTGAAAATTTCCATCGCGAAGCAACAAAAGGAACAGGCACACCGTCATTAAGAGAATTTGAAGAGGCGCTGCATCTCTTAGCGCAAAAAAGAAAAACACCAATAAGAGTCCTATTTATTCATTGTGAAGGCCAACAAGACACGCTAAAGTGGCTTGAAAAAAACGGCTACAAAAATCAGGAAAAATATATTTATCCTTAAAACAATTAAAGAATTTCTCCGTATCCAATTAACCTCCAATGTCCTCCAACATTCCTCGCAATCCCAACATTCTCTCCCTTGAAAGCAACAACTGGAAGTCTTAGCTCAATTTCCATCTCCCCTGCCTTAACTCTCTTAACAGCCCCTCCTGTAATAGAAGTATTAATGCTCAACATCAAAGTCTCCCCTGCCTTAACCTCTGCAACCTTCTCATGTCTGCTAATCCCAAAGACCTCCTTAAACAACTCAAAATTCAACTTGATATTGCTGGACAACTCAGGAAGTTTTCCGATATGGGAAACGACATTCTGCGCAAGCAAATCTTCTCTGGCGAGAGACATATCAAGCTCTGTCTCAATACTCATGCTTCCTCCAGGAGTCAATTCTTTAACTTTCTCGCTCCCCCTATATAAACCCAAGATTCTGGTTTTCAGACTTTCATATTTCTCTCCAACTTTCCTCCCGGGTTTTATCTCAATCTCATCCCCCTCTTTCAAGATACCATACTTCAATGAACCACCTAAAACAGCCCCCTTTAATTGTCCTGGTTTTGTGCCCGGCTTATTAATATCAAAACTCCTCGCAACAACAAAAACAGGATTGCTCTTCAAATCCCTATTAGGAATTTTAAGTTCAACTATGGCTCTCCAAACTTCCCCAACATTGACGCCCTGCTGAGCGCTGACAGGAATAATAACTTCTTCGCCATCTCGCCAATAACTCTTCAAAAAATCCTTAATATCATTGTAATTCTTCTCTGCAGTTTTAGAATCAACCAAATCAATCTTATTCTGGACTATTATTAAATTCTTAACTTTTTTAGCTTTCAAAGCCATTAAATGCTCTCTGGTTTGAGGTTTTATTCCTTCATTAGCAGCAACAACTAAAATTGCTCCATCTATTAATGCGGCTCCAGATAACATCGTCGCCATGAGCATCTCATGCCCTGGAGCGTCGATAAAACTTACATGCCTGACTGCTTTTCCCTTCTTCTCAATATTATATCTTCCATTATCATCGTAGATAATAGCATCAGCATATCCTAATTTAATAGTAATGCCTCTCTTCAATTCTTCAGAATGCATTGAGGCCCACTTCCCGCTAAGTTTTTGCAAAAGAGTCGTCTTGCCGTGATCAATATGCCCTACAATTCCAATGTTAATAGTATCTATCTTCTCCATAGTTTCAATACAAGAAACGCGTTTTTAAAACTAACTAAACCAGCTTAACTCTCTTAAGCAGCTCTTCTATGGCCTTCTTCCTCTCAAGATCTCTCATATAATCATCATACATTTTTTTAAAACTATCCTCTTGAATATCTTCTCCAGGAACACGAAATTCAAAAAATCTATCACTATCCTTTGGATTTACATAAGGAATATCATTACTAGTAGATTGACTATCATTATTTCCTAGATTATGACAAGAATTAGTATGTAAGGCTCCAACAACAGCAATAAGTCCAATACTAGAACTAACTCTCACCCAATGTCTTATAAAATAATTCATGTTTCCTATTATTTTTCTTCTTTAATTTCTTGTTTTTTCTTCTCGGCCTTTAATTCTTTCTTTAACTCTTCCTTCTGCTGTTCAGCTTCTGGAGCCTTGTTCTGTTCTGGAAAAATCTCGCTCAAAGATTTCTTCCCGGCTTTCTCAACATTCAGATTAATTTGAACAGTCTTTTCATAAATAGTCTTTCCTCTCACAGTCTTCCTCAATCTAATTCCCTTCCGAGAATCTTTCATCCCCCATCCCTTAGACAGCAAAACCCTCCTCAATCCAATTCCCTCAACGCTCTCTTTCATAGGAAAGCCGGCAAAATCACTCCCTCCTGTAATCTTCAATTCATATCCAGACAAATCAGAATTAATCTCTTCTCCATTGACAACATCTCCGATAGACTTCCCAGCTAGAGCTTCGCTCTCAACTTCCAGCTTGAAAGTCCTTCCCTTCTCTGATATATTCAATTTCAATACCATCCTATTATCTCAAGAAAACCATATATAAATTTATCTAATACACTAGTCTTGTAGAAAGTTTCTATAAGGTAAGCCACCTCTGATTATTAAGCAACAAAAAGAGGTGGCTTAGAATGAGAAGTAATAACTTCTATAAAAGACTTATTAAATCCCCTCAAACCTGCATCCCCCACCCCTCCCGCCCCCTCCGCTTTATCTCAGCAATCTCCATCAATACGCCCTTCTCCTTTTCAGACAATAAATCCTTATTTTCCTTAAATGCCTTAAACTGCTTCTCCGAAATATCAGAGTACAAATATCTTCTATCAGACAAGCGCCTCTCAAAATTGATTCCCGGCAGAGAAATAGCCAGCTCCTGCCCCTCGCCGGCTTCCTGAATAGAATTCTTGTCTAATTGCAAACCTTTAACGCGGGCAACTTCCTCTCCAGAATCATCAATTAACTTTATCCCTGTCTTGATATTTCCTCCTAAAACTCCAACTCCAAAAATCGCAGGATTGCTATTCCTAAAAACATGCTGATGCAAAATTTCTAATTTACAAACAGAGGCCAAACCAATCATCCTTTCTCTTTCTACTTCAGCAGCCCTATGAGTCCTCCACTCATTCAAATTCTCAATCAACTTATAAACAACATCCCCTTCAATAACTTTAATTCCAGAAGTCTCCAAACCCTCCTCAACAGAAACATTGAATCCCAAGATAACAGAATCCAATTCATTAAGCTCCAGATTTGCCTTTGCAGAAATTAAATCAGCTTTCCCAATATCTCCAATGCCTGCCTTTACAATCTTAATCCCCTCCTGCCTCAACAAAGTCAAAAGCGCCTCCAGACTCCCCAAAGAATCTGCCTTGACAATTATCCCTTCCTTGTCCAGTTTAACAGATTCAGAAACCTCTCTCTTAAAACTTGCCTTCAGCTCATCTAAATTATCCTTCAATATCTCAAAAGGCATTCCCGGCAGAATCTCTTCCTTAGTCGTCAAATGCAGTCTAACTCCTGTCGCCGCGCTTGCCTCTCTGACATTAGAATATTTATTCTCGCAAAGTGGCTCAATTTCGTCAATCGCTCTTACTTTAGAAATAATTGGCTCGCCGTCAAAAGAGCCAATAGCAATCTCGTCTCCCGCCTTCAGCTTTCCGTCGTATAAAATACACTCAACGCTGTCAAACCCCTTTGCTTTCTTAACTTCCAAAACAACGCCCTTTGCCCTCTCGTTCAACTTCAGTCTGCTCTTCAAATACCTCTGTGATAAGCCGCATAAAACAAAAAGCAATTCTGAAATCCCCTCTCTTGTTCTGGCAGAGCATGGAACAATCGCAATCTTCTTCGTAAAATCATCAATATCAAAATACAAATCAGACTCAAAGCCCTGCGACTGTAAAGCCCCCTGAAAAGTCAAAAGCTCCTCGTCAAACTCGTTCCTGACATTCAACGCCTGCGAATTAATTGACTCTTTCAAGCTCTTGTCCAAATTAGTTTTCCATCCGGATATAGTGTCAATTTTATTCAATGCTATCAAGAAAGGAGTCCTATGCGCTTTCAATATCTGCAGAACCTCTGCTGTCTGCGGCTTAATTCCTTCTTTAATGCTGACTACTAAAACAGCCAAGTCAGCCAGGCTTCCTCCTCTCTTCCTAAGATTTGTAAATGCTGCGTGCCCAGGAGTATCAATAAATAAAAATCCAGGCAGTTCCAATTTTATTCCGTGTTTCTCAATCAAAGAGCAGGCGTTCCTAAGATGCTCCAAAGGAAATTTTGTAAAAGAAATCTTCTGCGTTATACCTCCTGCCTCTCCCTCCTGAATAGAACTATCTCTAAAACAATCCAAAATTGAAGTCTTCCCGTGGTCCACATGCCCTGCTATGGTAACTATCGGCTGCCTTATCGGGAAGTCCCTGTCATTCTTAGAATCCTTATCAGCGGGGGACTTTCCGATGCTCGCGGCGTTATCACTGCCTAAAAGCCGTGGTTTGTGATAATGCTGCGACATTGTAACTTTCTCTAATTTCTGCTCCATTTTCCATTTCTCCTATGTTTACCATTCTCATTTATATCAATACAAAACCTGCCTTTTTAAGTTTATTGACTCTCAAATTTATGGCCTTCCCTGTTGCCCTTCCCTCGAACGAAGTTCGCGGTAACTATCAAGTAAATTAACAATATTCCCTTGGATAAAGTTTAATCTCTGCACCACCATCTCGTCTACACTAGTGTCTCTTCTCTCATTTCTGCCAAATAATCTTCTTTCCACTTCATACAAAAACGCAATCTCAACGTATATCTTAAAATCTGACAACAGTTTCTCAAAATCTATCTTGGAAAGACTTGTAAATTCCTCAGGATTATCAGGAGGGCTATATAGTGTCGATCTAGCATTGTATCTCTTAAGCATATCATCTACTAATTCGTTAAACCTATCTATATAATCTCTTCTACCTTCCATAAAAAAAGATCAATAACTTTCTTTATAAAACTTTACAAACTGTAAAGTAAACCTTTTAACTTAACATAGTTCACATAGGATTGTTATAAATAATATTATTAATAATTCTTGATAACGACTGATTTGTTAATTAAAATGGACTTTTATTAAGGTTAAAAACTTAATAAGATGTTAAGTTTTACTCTAAACTTAACACAAACTCTACCCCTTAAATTTATCTCCGCACAATAATCCTTAAATACAAGTTATATCCAACAAAGCAATGCCTAAACCCAAAATAGGAATAATTCTGGAAGAAGCAGATTCACATTTAAGAATAAGACTAAACACGCCTTATGAATTTGCTGTTACAGAAAAAAACGGCAAGATAACAAGATATAACTTCCAAAACATCTCAATTCCGAGGAGAGAAATACAGCTATACATAAAGGGAGATGAAGTTCACTTTCCAAGAGTATTTCT
This sequence comes from Candidatus Woesearchaeota archaeon, assembly GCA_964626985.1. GTDB lineage: Archaea > Nanobdellota > Nanobdellia > Pacearchaeales > GW2011-AR1 > CAZVKQ01. The sequence continues at coordinate 8,286 of CAZVKQ010000028.1, forward strand.
AAGAAGATATGTGAGAAAGCAATTAATAATAAAACGCCAGAAAGAAAGAGAATTAAAAGAATTATCAGATTCTATTGAAGATTAATCACATCGCTTCTTCTTTAATATCCTCACCGGAAATTCCATCTCCTCCAACCCTCTTACCAAAACCCTTGACATTGCCACTTCCCTTTGATTGCCCAGAAGAATCCGCCCCTCCGGCTTGATTATCTAAACCCTCCATCAATTCCTTCTCGTCAATAGAATTAATTGCTTTCTTAAAAACCTTAAAGTGTTCTGCAGGAATCCGCGTTCCAGATTTTGTGAAACCAGTATACCTCTCGCCCCGCACAAACTCCCGAATAGTCACTCCTCTCTTGCCTCCAAAATCATCAATCCTTATCACAATGTCTGTATCAGAATTCTTCGGTATTCTATCAATATCCTTCTCCATGTTCAAACTCCTTCTACAACGCAAATACACTGGAGTTTGAATATTAGAGAATTTTTAATTCTCTCCATAAATTCTTAAAACCCTTTTTATATATAAATGTTTAGCTTCAGCATAGTTAAGGTAGAAAATATATTTTAAAATTCTTTTACAAACTTTATATCCTCTTTGCTATGAATATGGGTCTCCCCCTCTCTGCTCATATAACAGTACAGCAGATTTTTATTTGCTATCATGGGAAAAACATCATTTTCAAGAGAATCTCCTGGATAAGAGAAAATCTCTGGCTCAACAACAAAAATAGAAGAAAAAACAGTCTCTGGCACATCAAACCGTTTCCGATTCCCCTCAATCTTAGGATATATCTTAACAACAGAACTTCCCCTCCTAACTTCAACACCTTCTTGCACAATGACTTCCACATCCCCCGACATTCCAACAACCTTTGTCTCAACATTCATAATAGAAAATTCAACCTGCACATATTTTTTATCCATAATATAACGTTTCACTTCAACCTCTTCTCAAACTCAACATCTTCTCCGATAGGCACAAACCCTATTGCAGGAAAAAACAATTTTCCCTGCCCAGAAGGAGTTGTCTTCAAACAAGTGGCTCTACTCTCCTTCGCCAATTCCTCAATACATCCAACCAATTTACTACCAATTCCCCTCCTTCTATCTCCACTATAAACCATCAAAGATAGAACATAACCGGTCTTATCCAACAACTGAAAATCCACTTTGGTCTGATCCTTCACCCATTGCTTCCCAGCAGTCCAATAAGATAAACTATATCCTCTCTCTCCCTCATTAAACAATACAGAATCACTCTCTCTCAACAACCCCGTCGCTCTCAATTGCTCCACAAAAAAATCAGGCAAATTGCTATCAGAATTATTGCTGTTTACATATACCATCTCAATAAATAAAGCAATCAATTTATAAAAATTACTAATCTCTCCATAGAATGAAAACCTTATCTATCTCATCTCTAAAACTGAAAAATCCTCTTTTATTGGCTCCAATGGTAGATGTAACAGACTTGCCATATAGGTTATTATGCAGAAAATCCGGCTGTTCACTTGCATATACACCTATGCTTTATACATCCCAATTATTAAACAAAAACAAGGCAACTCTAAAATTAATTAAATCCAATAGCAAAGACAAACCTTTGGGAATTCAAATTACAGGAAGCAGTTTAAAAGAATTTGAAGCATGCATTCCTATATTAAAAAAATTCTCTTTAGTTGATATAAACTGCGGCTGCCCTTCAATTAAAATTACTGGAAATAAAGCCGGCTCTTATCTATTGAAAAACCCTGAAAAAATATCTGAAATAATAAAACTTCTAAAATCGCACGGCTTGATTGTAACAGCTAAAATCCGCCTCGGCTTCAGAGAAAACAATGTTTTTAAGACGGCAAAAGCAATTGAAAAAGCGGGCGCCGACGCTTTAACATTACATCCGAGACTTGCAATCCATGGCTCATCTGTTCCTGCAAATCACGAATGGATTCCAAAAATAAAAAAAACAGTTAAAATACCTGTAATAGCAAACGGCGATATCTTTACTGGAAAAGACGCTTCGGTTTTGCTAAAACAATGTGATGGGATTATGCTCGCAAGAGGTGCATTCGGCAATCCCTTAATCTTCAAACAAATCTTAGCTTATTTAAAAACAGGAAAAGAAATTGACATAACTAAAAAACAAAGAATTTCTCAGCTAAAAGAATACATTAAGCTGTCAGAGAAATATAAGGTTGAGGATTTAGGCAGATTAAAATACATTGCCCCTCAATTCCTTAAAAACATCCCTCAAGCCCCAAAATTAAGAAACGAATTCATGCAACTCAAGTCAATAAAAGAAATCCAAGATTTTATTAACAAACAAATCTAACTTTACCACCTAAAAATTAATAAAGAACACCTTAATGCAAATATCATGCAAATACCCAGATTAGAACTATTTGACTTAGTTAAATTAGTAAGTAAAAATGACGTCCTCTATGGGCTAAAGCCCATAGTTTCCTGAGAACGATCTGATCAG
>CAZVKQ010000029.1:0-10668 GCA_964626985.1 Candidatus Woesearchaeota archaeon
TCTTTTAGTTTTGTTACTAAGTGGCCTTCGTCAAGGAATTCCTCTTTAGTCGGGATTGGGCCGCCGATCAGAATACCTTTTAGTTTTGGCATTTCAAAAAAGATTTCTTTCATTGCTTCTGCGACTCTTCTGAAGAATTCTTTTGCAAGGCCTTCTGTTATCCTGTGGAATCTCTGAGATGATTGACCCCCCGCCCTAATTTTTCCGGGGACGCCTGATGTTAAGGTTCTGAGAACTTTGATTTGCTTTCCTTCCAACAAGCCGATTGTTGCCTGTTGCCTGTCTATAGTCAGCAAGCCATAGACTTCTGTTACTTCAAGCATTTCTTTTAAGGGATCTAGGACAAAGGTTTGGTCACATCTGTAAAGGCGCGTGTTCATTGGTTTTGGGGGCTCATAAGCCCAGACTTGAATGTCTTGGACGCCTTCTTTCTGCGAGATATTTCCTGCGTAGAGAGCTAGGCCGTTGTCAGGAGTTTTTTTATATTCTTTTAATTTTCTTATAATTGTTTCTAATGCCGTGATTACTGCGGAGCGAGTTTGTTTTGACTTTATGTTTGAAGCAGTTGATTTTTCTGATTCTAATTGTCTTGTTACTATGTTGATGTTTGTGTCTGGAGGGATTAGGACTGATACAAGTTCTGTGTGTCTTCCTTTAATCTGGGAGAGAGTCTCGACTATTTCTTCAAGTTCTGCTCTTTGTTCTTGGGATATTTCTGTCATTTTAGTTTTTAGCAAGGTTGTTGCAGCTAATACAAAGTTTATAGGTTAATAAAATTAAGTATAGATGAAGGCTAGAGAATATTTCTTTTCTCAGGGTTTTTTACTTTTTTAATGTATTGTAATTTTCCATTTGTAAATCTTGCTATGAATTCATGCCACTTATATGTTTTGTCTTCGTGATTTCCAGTGAATGTATAGAATATTATATCTCCATGATACAGAATTGTTTTAGTGCCTTTTTTAGTTTCAATAACTAGTTTTTTATTCTTTGTTATAATATATGTTTCTAAAAGACAATCTAGACTTTTAGTCTGGAATATTTCTTCTTGTAGTTCTTTGTTTCCTTCTGGTAGATTAGCCTTACATTTTAAGTTATCAAATAGCCCCATGGTTTGTTATTCTTGTTTATTTATTTAACGCTCGTAGAAATCCTCGGATTAAAATCCGAGGATGAGGTTTTCGCCGTTGTCTCGCAAAGTCCAGACAAACCTCGGCTTTAAAGCCGAGGTAAAAATTCAAGGACTTTGTGATTTAAATATATCTAATGTATGTTAAAGAAACTTAATTGATAATTGTCCTGTTTCTAGGAGCTTTGCTGTTGTGACTGCTCTTAAATCATCTAGAACGAGAGCCAGGAGTTTTTGGTCTGCCTTTGATAGAGTTAAAGAGATTGGAGAGTTCATCGGCTGGTTTGCCAGGGATTTTGCCTGCCTGACTTTGTAAATTATTTCTGTTAGTTTCTGCCAGAGCATTTTATCATGCCTGTGTTTTGGCAAGGAGATTGGAGTTGGCCAGTCTGATGTGTGGATTGACTTATATGATTCATATTTTTTGAAATGCTCTTGGTATATATGTTCTGTTATGAAAGGAGTTATTGGGGCTGATAGTTTTAAGATTGTTAATAGAGAGTTATATAGAGTGTAGAATGCTGATGCTTTTTCTTCTTTTGTTCCGTTGTAGAACCTGTTTTTTACGATTTCCAGATAGTTGTCTGCGAGTGTTTTCCAGAAGAATGATTGAGTTTCTGAATGAGCTTTTGAGTAGTTGTAGTTTTTGAATTCTTTTGTTGCTGATTCTATTAAAGAGTTTAGTTCTTGCAATAGGAGATGGTCTGTTGGATGGAGTTTTTTTGGCTGTGCTTCTTGATGCTCCAGTTTGTTGAAGACGAAGTTTGTTGCGTTTAAGAGTTTTGTTATGAATTTTTTTCCTGTTATTAAATCTGATTCCTGATAGTCCAAGTCTTCTCCTAATTTTGACGAGGCTGCCCAGAATCTTAGGGCGTCTGAGCCGAAGTTTTGCATTACTTCCTGAGGGGAAATAACATTACCTTTTGATTTTGACATCTTTTCTCCTGATAGTTTTGCGAATCCAGATATTGAGATATTTTCCCATGGGATTTTGTTTTCGTGTAACATAGCTTTGACTATTGTATAAAATGCCCATGTTCTTATTATATCGTGAGCTTGAGGCCTTAGGGAGTAAGGGAGTTTAATGTTTTTTGTAAGACTTGCTGCTATTTTTGGAGTCAGGGAGGATGTTGCCCAAGTATCTAGGACTTTAGTTTCTGGTAAGGAAGCGCATTTGCATTTTGGACAGGACTTTTTGGTTTGTTGAGGGTCTGTTGGTAGTTCAGATTCTTTTGGGAGAATTATTTCAGAGCATGATAGACAGTGCCAGACTGGAATTGGAATTCCAAAGTGTCTGTCTCTTGAGATTGACCAGTCCCATTCTAATCCTTTTACCCATTGTTCGTAGCGTTTGAACATGTGTTTTGGGAACCAGTTTATTTTCTTGGCTTGCTTTAGGAGATTTGACTTTTTATCTAGTATTTTAATGAACCATTGTTTTGTGGGGATGAATTCTATTTCTGTTCCACATTTATCGTGGACATTTACAGAGTGCTGTATTTGGGATTGCTCTATTATTAGGTTGTTTTTTTCTAAGTCTTCCAGGATTTTTTTTCTTGCTTCTTTTATTGAGAGACCTTTGTATTTTTCTGTTGTGAGTTTTCCTTCTTTATTGAGGACGATTTTTGGCTGGAGTCTATGCCTTTTTATTGCGTCAACGTCATATTTGTCTCCGTAAGAGCATATCATTAAAACGCCTGTTCCTTTTTCTATTTGTGCTGATTCGTCTTCTAATATCGGAACTTCTTGGGAGAATATGGGGACTGTTGCTTTTTTTCCTATAAATGAGCCATACCTTTTATCTTTTGGATTTACGAAGACTGCTACGCAAGCTCCTAATAATTCTGGACGGGTTGTTGCGATTGGTAGTGTGTCTCTCTCGGAGGTGGAAAATTTTAGAGTTGTGAATTGTGACTGTAACGAGCGATCTTCCAGCTCTGCTTGTGCTATAGGAGTTTGACATTCTGGACAATAAAGAGTTGGGAAGTCTTCTTGGTATAATTCTCCAGATTTGTATAATTCTAGGAATGATTGTTGGGAGATTTTTCGAGAGTTCTTGTCTATTGTTGAATAGTAGATGTCAAAGTCGCAGGATACTGCTAGGTTTTTCCAGTCTTGGATAAACGCAGGAGTTATTTTTTTTAGAGTTTTAAGACAGAGGTCTATGAATTCTTGGCGAGAGAGGTCTTTTGATTTTACACCTTTTAGTTTTTCAATCAGTCGTTCTGTTGGGAGTCCGTTGTCGTCTGTTCCGAAGGGGTAGAAGACTTCATTGCCTGACATTCTTTTGAATCTTGCTATAAAGTCTTGTTGTGAGTATGAGAAGGCGTGGCCGATGTGCATTCTTCCCGATAGCGTTGGGGGGGGTGTGTCTATGCTGAATATTTTCTTTTTTGAATTGGGATTGAACTTGTAGGTTTTGTTTTCTTCCCAGTAAGATTTTAGGTTTTCTTCTAATTTTTTTATGTCCAATTGAGGGGTTTTTTGCATTTGAGATATAAGATAGAAAGGGTTTTAAAGATTTGCTGTGCAAATCTTTAACTTTCGCTTCTTACAAAGCTTCAAGTTTAAAGATTTGTGAAGAAATCCTTAATACTTCAACTTTTTAAAAGTTAAAGTTTTAAAATTTAGGGTTTCATAAAAGTTTTGTAAACCACGGGAGGGGTTTCAATTAAATCGTTTTCTAATACTTTTTCTATGAATTTTGCTGTTTCTATTGCTTCTTTTTTTGAGTGTGATGTTATTGTTATTGGACGCTTATATGCCCATTCACTGAATTCTACTATTGAGCCCCCCATATTGTAAGTTTCTGTTCTGAACCTTCTTCTTTTTCCTACGTGCTCTCTTTGAGTCATGAACCTTAATCCCTCTGATTGAGATTGGTTTATTCTGGAGAACATTTCTTCTCTTGTCATTTTGGAAGGTCTAAAGTAGAGCTGTGTTAATTTTGGCATTTGGATTTATATTGGAGAGGGTTAAAAAAGATTTGGGGCGAAAGCTTTATATATCAATTGATATATTGAGAAATATGGTAAATGGAAATAAGGGAATGGAAATAAATTTGAATGTTGTTAGGAGAAGCCCTAGGTTGGATACAATATTAATGGTTGAAAAATTTGTAAAAGAGAATAGTGGAGAATATACGAGAACGGAAATTTTTAATAAATTGCCTAAGAAGGTAATGTGGGGCACTTTTAATGTGATAATAGATTATTTACTTAATAATAATAGGATTGGAATTGATAGAAAGAGTATTGTAGTTTATATATGGAACCCTGAGCTTGCCAAGAAGTTTATAAATCGTAAAAGATATTAGTAATTATGTTAATTAAACCTGCTGACAGTATTATATTTGCTGATGATGAGGTTGAGGAGGAATTTAACAATTTTTCTGATGATAATATTCTAAAAAAAGGAATTTTAAGGATTATGGATAAATTTAAACAGAATGTTTTTTGTGGAGATGGTATAAGTAAAAAGATAATTCCTAAGATTTATCCAGCAGCGAAAACCTCGGAGTTTAGTCCGAGGATGAGGCTTTCGCCGCTGTCTCACAAAGTCCAGACAAACCTCGGCTTTAAAGCTGAGGTAAAAATTCAAGGACTTTGTGATGTTAACAAATACGGTATTGATAATTTGTGGGTGCATCCCTTGCCTGATGGATGGAGATTAGTTTATAGCGTTCTTACACCAAGCAAAGATGAGATTCAGGCTATGATTATAGAATGGTTTAATCATAAGGATTATGAGAGGAGATTTAAATATGGATAAGAGAAAGGAATTCTTGAAAGTTTTTAGGAAAGCTGAAGCTCGGTATGGGAAGTATGAGAAGAGGCTGGCGGGGGAGGGCTGGGATGCTGTTTGGAAAACTCTGATTGCCACAATATTAAGCGCGCAGTCGCGGGATGAGACGACTATTCCTATTGCAGAAAGATTGTTTTCTAAGTATGATAGTTTGGATAAATTAGCTAAGGCTTCTGTTGGAGATATTGAGAAGGCGTTGAAGGGAATAAATTATTATAAAACAAAGGCGCGGAATGTTAGAGGGGCTGCTAAGATGCTTCTTTCTGATTTTGATGGGCGAGTGCCTAAAACGATTGAGGAGCTTGTTAAATTGCCCGGGGTTGGAAGGAAGACGGCTAATTTGGTTTTGACAGAGGAGTTTGGGAAGGTTGGAATTACAGTTGATACTCATGTTCATAGGATTGCTAATGTATTTGGATTTGTTGATACTAAAACGGCTAATGAGACAGAGATGGCTTTGAGAGAGATTGTTCCGAGAAGGTTGTGGGCGCGAGTTAATAGGATTTTTGTTTTATGGGGGAAGGAGGTGAGGGGGAGAGATAAGGAGAAGTTTCTGGCGAAGCTTGATGATTAAGCGTATAATAGTCTTTCTAGTTCTTTGAGGGCTTTTCTAATTGCGATATATTCTGGAGCAGGCTTTATCGCTTCTCTAATTTCTTCTTTGTATTCTTCTAGGTTGATTTTTACTTGCTGTTTCTTTTTTTCTGTTTTGCTATTTTAAGTCCTTCTTTAATTCAATGTTGATGAATTTTTCGTTAATATATTTTTCGTTAAGTTCTGAAGATTCTTTAATAATAAATTGTATAATTTTTCTTATAAGGGCTACCTATAATTGTTATCCAGCAGCGAAAACCTCGGAGTTTAGTCCGAGGATGAGGTTTTCGCCGCTGTCTCACAAAGTCCGAACAAACCTCGGCTTTAAAGCCGGGGTAAAAATTCAAGGACTTTGTGATTTCAATTCTTGTACTAGATAAACTTATTTTCTTGTAAGAGTTTTTGATTGTAAAAGAATAATTGTGTTGATAGATAGATTTTTATATTAGGATTTTTAGGTATATTTATGGCCGACAATAAAATACAAATGCCCGGTGTTTTTGGCGGGCTGATGCGATATGACGAGGAGTATAAGAGCAGATTTATGCTTTCGCCAGCGACAGTTATAGGTTTTATTATTGCAATTATTTTAATAGTTGTTGTTTTGAAAGTTTTTTTTCCTGCTTCTGGCGGGAGCGGAGAGCTTTTTGGAGGGACGCCTCTTCAGGGAATTGTTTTTCTGCTTTTGAGCATAGGAGGATTAAATGGCAGAAGATAGAAGCGATTTGATTTCTAGAATTGTTGATAATTATAGATTATTAAGGGAATTTGACCCACATAATAATTCTTTAAGGTTTATTAATTTAAGAGAAGATGGTTTTGGTTTTAGAACTACTTTTGCGTTTTTGCTTAAATATGGAAAAGGATATATTGGAAAGTTATTACAGGGTAGAGCTTTGATGGATTACGATAGGGATTTGGATATGGTTTTGGACGGAGCTATAGATGCTTATACAGAGATTTAGAAAACTATTTATAACCTCTTTATTGTTTAATTTAGGACAAGTTGAGGAGTACTGTCTTATACTAAATTGGACAATTCGCTTAGGCGGTTTTGTCTTATACGAAGAAAATGATGCCAGGAGGAATTAATCCGAAGAAACTGCAGGGAATGATGAAGCAGCTTGGCATAAATCAGGAGGAGATTGATGCTGTTAGAGTTGTTGTAGAGAAGAGCGACGGTGGGAAACTTGTGGTTGATAATCCTTCTGTTAGTAAGGTAACAATGCAGGGGCAGGAGACTTTGCAAGTTATTGGAGAGATAAGAGAAGAGTCTGCTGATGGTTTTACTGAAGGAGATGTTAAATTAGTTATGGAGAAAACAGGGAAAAGTGAGGAGGAAGTTAAGAAGGTTTTAGAGGAAACTAACGATATTGCTGAGGCGATTGTTAAGTTGAGTGAGGGTGAAGGAGATTAAATGTATCAGCCTAGTAAAGAAGTATTAGATAAGTATGCAGACGTTTTAATTAATTGTGCTTTGAATGGCGGTGAAGGTGTTAAGGAGGGAGAGGTTGTTTTGTTGAGTGTGCCTGAAGTTGCTAAACTGTTTTTGATTGCTTTGAGGAGAGCTGTTTTGAAAGCAGGGGCTCATCCAATTGTGAGGTTTGCTCCTGATGATATGGAGAGAGAGTTTTATGAGCTTGCCAGCCAGAAACAGCTAGAGTTTTTTGCTGATAAATATCTGAAAGGATTAGTTGACCAGATGGATCATTATGTTGGAATTATTGCTGATACTGATTTGCATGAGCTTGAGGGAATTGATGCCGGGAAGCTTATGGATGTTAGGAAGTCTGTTAAACCGTTTAGAGAATGGATGGATGAGAAGGAGGATAAAGGAGAGCTGACTTGGACTGTGGCTTTGTATGGAACAGAAGGAATGGCTAAGGAGGCAGGAATGTCTTTAGAAGATTATTGGAATGAAATAATTAGGGCTTGTTATTTAGATGAAGAGAATCCTGTTGAGAAGTGGAGGGAGATATTTAGCGAAGTTGACAGGATTAAGAAGAAGCTTGATGATTTGAAGATAGAGAAATTGAGGGTTAAGGCGGAGGGAATTGATTTGAGAATTGGAATTGGGAAACATAGAGTTTGGAAAGGCGGCGGCGGAAACAATATTCCGAGTTATGAGGTTTATATCAGCCCTGATTGGAGGAAGACAGAAGGGCATATTAGATTTAATAAACCGCTTTATAGATATGGGAATTTGATTGAGGGAGTTTATTTGGAGTTTAATGAAGGGAGAGTTGTTAGAGTGAGTGCTGGAAAAGGAGAGGATGTCTTGAACGAGCTGATAGCTGTTGAGGGCGCGGACAAAGTTGGGGAGTTTTCATTGACTGACTCCAGATTGTCTCGGATTAAGAAGTTTATGGCAGAGACTTTGTTTGACGAAAATGCCGGAGGAGAATTTGGGAATACTCATATTGCTTTGGGTTCTGCTTATAAAGATTGTTATCCCGGGGATCCTAGCGAAATTAGCAAGGAGCAGTGGGGCGGAATGGGATATAATGAATCTGTTATTCATACAGATATTGTTTCAACTGAAAACAGAGAGGTTACTGCTTCTTTGGAGGATGGGAGAGAGATAGTTATTTACAGGGACGGGAAGTTTATTATATAAGTAATTCTTGTTAGGAGTATTGTGTGACAACAGGAAAATTTATTTTAGAAAGATATATAAATAAGTTAGTCTTTAATGTTCGGAACACTCTCTGTGTTTAAATTGGACGATTCGCTTAGTGCGGTCTTGTCTTATATGAATTTAAGAGGTTAGGTATTAATGGAGCAGATAATTAAGGAGAAGATCAGCGCTGATCACTTACTTTACGTTTCTTTAAAGTATACGAAAACGTGCGACGTAATTGTTAATTTGCTTTTGAGATGGAAGAAGATGATTGAACTGGCGATGGACTTGCTAGTTGAGAAGGCGAAGAAAGAGAAGAAATGGAAGCTTGTTCCTGAAGCTCCGAGAGCGAGACTGATTCAGCTGAAGAAAATTTATGCTAGTAACGAAATAGTGAGCAAGACTTTGGAGCTGTACGAATTTTTTAGGGATATTGAGAGCCTGCCTAAGATTAGGGAGAATGAATTTAGGAAAGGGGTTAACTTGAAAGTTACTTACAAAGGGGGGATTGTGAATGTTGATTTGGAGAAGCTTAAGGAATATTCTAACTTGTTAGAAAAGTTTATAAGCTCCTTGAAATAGTTTGTTTTACTTTTTAATTACAAGAAACAAGATGGCGAAGCTTATTACGGTGACATCAGGGAAAGGAGGGGTTGGGAAGACGACTACTGCCATTAATCTTGCTGCGGCGATTAATGGTTTTGGAAAAGAAGTTATAATTCTCGACGCTAATTTGACTACCCCTAATGTTGGATTGCATTTAGGAGCTCCAATAGTTCCTGTTAATCTGAATCATGTTTTATCCGGGAAGGCAAAGGTTGTTGATGCTATTTATGAGCATGACTCCGGGACTAAGATAGTGCCTAGTTCTTTATCTTTTAGAGACTTAAAGCATATAGACAGGGATGGCAAGCTGAATGAGATAGGGAAGAAATTAAGGAGAATGGCTGATTATGTGATTTATGATTCTGCCGCGGGCTTAGGAGATGAGGCGATGTGCGCTATTGAAGCAGCTGATGAGGTAGTTATTGTTACTAATCCTGAGATTCTTGCTGTTACAGATGCTTTGAAAACTGCCAAATTAGCTGAAGAGATGAAGAAAGAGGTCAGAGGAGTTATTGTTACGCGGTTTAACGGGCGAAAAGGGGAGATGCCTATTTCCAATATTGCTGATATGCTTGAGCTTCCTATTCTGGGCGTTGTTCCTGAAGATGGGAATGTTCCTCTTTCTGTTGGGCAGAAGGGCTCTTTAGTTGATGTTTTTCCGAAGAGCCGTGCTTCCAGGGCTTATAGGGAGATTGCTGCTAAGCTTATAGGGAAGAATGATTATAGGGAGAAGAGGGGCTTTTTTGGATGGTTGACAGGTTAGAGGTTTAAGAGATTTTAGAGCTCTACTAAACCGCATTAATTGGACTTTTGTATCTCTGCAATAGTTATTTGGTTTATCTTCGGAGATTATTTAACAAAATATTATATTGTCAGTCCTGGAGGGATATCAAAATATTAATAGTGTTAATTGGCAATTGTCAGCTGGATTAAATATGTGTATCGTATATAAAAATTAATTTACCATTTACCCTGTTGTTACAGTCCAATAATTATGATTAAGCATAAAGAGATTTTAGAGCACAAATCTTTTTATATTAGCTATTCGAGGAATAACAAAGGTGCAAATTAAAAAAGATGAGTTTAGTGGAAATTAGGGGTGGAATTGGAAAGAGGGAGGTTAATTCGGTGCCTAGTTTTAGGAATCTACAATTTAGTGATACAGAGCAAAAAGATTTTATAAAATTACCGAGAAATATAACTCCTCTAATTTTACAGGGCGATGTTATTGAATCTCTTAAAAGAATTCAGGATAATTGTATTTCTGTTATTGTTACTTCTCCGCCTTATTGGGGTCTTAGAGATTATGGTATTGAAAATCAAATAGGTCAGGAATTAACTCCGGAAGATTATATAAATAAGATGTTAGATGTGACTTTTGAGTTAAGAAGGGTAACAAAAAAAGATGGTTGTTTTTTTCTTAATGTCGGAGATTCTTATTTTAATGGGAATTTACAAATGATACCTTATCGTTTGTCTTTAGGTATACAAAAACAAGGCTGGAAACTTAGGAATGTTATTATTTGGCATAAACCTAATCATATGCCTTCTCCAGTTAAGAATAGATTTTCTAATACATGGGAACCTATCTTCTTTTTTGTTAAAAATCAAGAAACTAAAAAATATTATTTTAATTTGGACAATGTCAGAGTAGAGCATAAAACAAAGGAAGAGAAGAAGAGTGACTTACCTAGAACCTTGAGTATTCAGGAATTTAATAGTCTGAAAGATAAATTTGGATTAAGAGCTCTTCCTTTATTGGGCGGAGATTATATTGGAAAGTTTAGTAATACTAAAAAAATAAATCTTGGTGCCTCTCCTGGTGCCAGGAGTGTTGTTAATGGAGAGTATTACTCTCTTCAGAGGAGATTTTCTATTGATGATAAGCTAAAATTTGAGATAATTAATTTCTTAC
>CAZVKQ010000030.1:0-10421 GCA_964626985.1 Candidatus Woesearchaeota archaeon
CCAGACAAACCTCGGCTTTAAAGCCGAGGTAAAAATTCAAGGACTTTGTGATTTATGGCTGCCGACAAGAGATCATAAAGCTCCAACACAGAGACAGTTATTAATTGGAGCAAGTTTTATAGAAAAATTAATTAAAAATAAAATTAAAGTTTATGTCCACTGCAAAAATGGGCATGGAAGAGCTCCGACTTTGGTTGCAGCTTATTTTGTTTTAACGGGGGCGAGTTCAAAAAGAGCTTTTGAGCTTATAAGGAATAAAAGAAAATTAATTCATCCAAATTTTATTCAAACGAAAGCTGTTGAGATTTTTGAAAATAAAATTAGGGGGAATAATGAAAAATAGAACTCTAATATGGATATTTGCAGTTTTAATTTTAGTGTCGGGTATTTTTGTATTTTTTAATTTTAATGAAAATATCAACGGAGGGCAAGAAACTGGATTTTCTGGAGGCGAGTCAGATAAGATATGGATGGAGACAGAACTGAAAGATGTAAGGACGGGAGAGAATTTTAGGATTTCTGATTTTGACAAGCCGATTTTTTTGGAGAGCTTTGCTGTATGGTGTCCGACTTGCACCAAACAACAGAGTGAGATAAAAAAGCTTCATGATGAACTTGGGGATTCATTTGTTTCAGTTTCTCTTGATACTGATCCGAATGAAGATGAAGCGAAAATTCTTGAGCATATTCAAAGGAATGGTTTTGGATGGTATTATGCAATTTCTCCTCCTGACTTGACTAGGGCTTTGATTGATGATTTTGGGCAGGGAATTGTAAATGCACCTTCTGCTCCTGTTATTTTGATATGCTCTGATAAATCAAGCAATTTTCTTGCTTCTGGAGTTAAGAAAGCATCTGAATTGAAGTCTTTTATACAAGAGAGATGCAGGGGTTAAGATGGTAAGCGTATTTGTTAATTTTTGGATTTCGTTTTTTGCAGGGCTGACGGCGCCTTTAGTTGCGGTGTGTGTGGTTCCACTTTATCCTGGATTTTTGGCTTATTTGTCAAGCCGACTGTCTGGAAAAGAATCAAGGAAAGTTATAATTTTTTTAGGGATTGTTGCTTCTCTTGGAGTTATAATTTCAATGCTGATTATAGGGCTTATATTTTCAAGATTCCTCCAGAGCTCTCTTACGAATGCGATTGGGATAATCTCCCCAATTGCTTTTTTGATTCTCGGGATAATAAGTTTTTTTCTGATATTTAATCTTGATTTCGGGAGAATAATTCCACAATTTAAAATTCCCACAATAAAAAATCCAGTCTTGAGCATATTTATATTTGGCTTGTTTTTTGGAGCAATTGTTCTTCCGTGTAATCCTGCTCCATTGGTTGTTTTATTTGCGCTTTCAACAACAAGCACGAGTTTTTTTGTGAATTTTCTAAACTTTTTATTTTTCGGAATTGGGATGTCAGTGCCTCTTTTAGCCTTATCTATTTTGTCAGGACAATATACTAATGTGATTTTAGGATTTTTTATTAGAAATAAAATTATAATAAACAGAATAGCTGGATTAATTATGTTAGGTATATCGGCTTATTATTTATTTTTTGTATTTAGGATTTTATAACGAGAGACCTAAATTTTTCTTCAAGCTATTTAGTTCTCTCGAATATAGCAAGAGACAAAATGGGGAATTATTAAAGTCTCTTGCTATAGGTTAACATTGTTTCCGTTAAATTTAAGTAATTTTTTTATTTGTTTTAGTAATGAGAAATAATTTAATCTTGGCAATTTTAGCAGTTATTGTTTTAGTTTTCTTTGCGATATTATTTTTTAATAAGGGCGATGATGCTATACAAGTTGATTCTGAAGGGATAAAAATAGCAAGTGATGGAACTAAGTATATTGTTCCGCAGAGTGAGATTGTTTCTGGAGGGCCTTCAAAAGGAGGGATTGGTGTAGACGGGGGAATACCTGCTCTTGCAGAAGAGAATATTAAGTTTGTGTCTGTTGAAGAAGCTGATAAATGGATTGAAGATAATGAGCTTGTTCTGGCTATTGAACATAATGGAGAAAAAAGGGTTTATCCTTTGCAGATACTTGTCTGGCACGAGATAGTAAATGATAAAATAAATGATGAGCCGATTCTTGTTACTTATTGTCCTCTTTGCGGGAGTGGAATAGCTTATGAAAGAAGAATAGAAATTGATGGAGAAGGAATTGAGACGAGATTTGGGACTTCTGGAAAATTATATAATTCAAATTTAGTGATGTATGACGAGGAGACTGAGACTTACTGGCAGCAGATTGATGGCAAGGCAATTGTTGGAGAATTAACAGGACAGGAGCTAAAAGAAATTTCTATTGATACTGTTGTTTGGAGAGAGTGGAAGTCTTTTCATCCAGATTCAAGAGTTTTAAGCCAAGATACCGGCTTTTCAAGGCAGTATGGAAGAGATCCTTATGGGAGCTATTATGAGGATAGTTTTTTGATATTTCCTGTTGAAGGGGAAGATGATAGAATACATCCCAAGACTGTTGTTTTTGGTGTAGAGGTTAATGGGATTTATAAGGCCTATAAGGAAGAGGATTTGATTAAAGAGGGGATTATAGAAGATGAAGTATCAGGAGTTAGGATAAAATTAGAAAGGAAATCTGATGGAAGAGTTATTGTAACTAGTTTGGAAACAGGCGAGGAAATAGTTAAGGAGAGAGATTTTTGGTTTGCGTGGTATGCTTTTCATCCTGATACTGAATTATGCCAAGATTGCTGTCAAGAAAACTGCGGACTTTAGTCCGCAGATGAATTGCAATCTTGGACATCCCAAAGTCCTAACAAACCGCAAGGACTTTTTGATATCTTTAACGCTCTTAGAAATCTTTGTTAATAGAAGGTTTCTCCTGCGGTTACAAAACTGTTCTGGTTTAGTGACTTTCTGGGATGATTATATCTTTGCAATCGTGCAGCTCGCCGTTGATGATTTCGCCACAGACCTCGCAGTGCAGTTTTTTATCTTTTATTATTTTGAGGATGTTTGAAATTTCTTCTATTACACCAGTTTTGTTTTTTATTATTCTTTTGCATGATTTTTTTACTTCTTCTGAGGCTTTTGGATGTAGTTTTATTTTTGCTGCTCTTTTGTTTTTTACATAGTGTGAGATAGCTGCTTTTGTCAGGCCCATTAATTCAGCTATTTTGTCATAACTTATTTTATGCTCTTTGGAAAAAGAATTTGCCATTTCTCTTCTTATTGCAGGAATTATATACCAGACTTCTATTTCTTGAGGCAGAGTGTACATATTTTTTATGAGTTAGGATATTATATAAGGTTTTTTATTTTTTGAGACCCCAAGATTTGCGTTTGCACAACCTCCCCGCTTTAGCCAGTGTGCAAGCAAACTCAAATCTTGGACGTGATGAACTGCCCAAGACGTCCCTTGCTTTAGTATGTGGGTAGTTCACATTGTGGGAAGGTTGCTTATCAGAATGTTAATTTGAATGATTATTTGAATTGATATCAAAACATTTATTAACTTTGGATTTTACAAAATTGGACACAAGGGTTTGAGGCTGTGTCTTATGTTAAGATGGATAAGATAGTGCATTTTGAGATACCGTATGAGGATAAGGAGAGAGCGATTAAGTTTTACAAGGATAGTTTTGACTGGGGAATTCAGGATATGCCTGAGATGAAATATACAATGATTCATACTGTTGATGTTGATGAAAAGCATATGCCTGCTGAGAAGGGAGCTATTAATGGAGGGATGTTCAAGAGGGCAAGGGATTTGAAGAATACTTTGCTGACTATTAATGTCGAGAGTATTGACGAGAGTTTGGAGAATGTAAAGGCAAATGGAGGGGAGATAGTTAGAGAGAAGAGGGCTGTTGGGGACATGGGCTTTATTGCTTATTTTAAGGATACGGAGGGGAATGTTCTGGGAATTTGGGAGAACATAAAGAACTAAGAGTTCTTGAGTGTGCTCAAGAATTCTTACAATTAAATTCTTGACATGTTAAGAAGTATTCTAGTGAGGGAGATAGTGGAGTTGGTGGGGAAGATGATAGTGGGGAAGAAGCTGAGAGGAGAGGAAGGAAGTTGAGGTTGTTGCTTAGTTTTAGAAAGGTTTAAATAGTCATGTTATATTATTATATCAGGTGTTTTAATAATATGACAGATGTTAGAAAAATATAACAGATATAAGGTTTTGAAGGTGTTTTTGGACAATCCACTTGAGGGATTTGGCCTGAGGGAGGTTAGAAGAAAAAAAAAAATAGCTCCTGTTTCAGTATTAAATTATTTGAAGGAGTTTGTGAGGCAAGAATTGGTAAGTAAGGAGAAGGGGAAGCTTGGGCCTGTTTATATTGCGGAAAGGGATAATAAAAGTTTTATTTTTTATAAGAAAATGAGTGCATTGTATGAATTGCATGATTCTGGACTTGTTGATTATTTATGGGATAAACTTGGGGCTAGGGCAGTTATTTTGTACGGGAGCTACGCTAAAGGAGAGGCATTGGCGAGTTCTGATATAGATATCTTTATAATTGGAAAAGAGAAGAATATTGACTTAGCTTTATTTGAAAAAAAGCTGGGGAAGGAAATACATTTACTTTTTAATGATAATTTTAGGAAAATACCTAACGAATTAAAAAATAATCTTGTTAATGGTATTGTATTAAGGGGGTATGTTAAGGCATTTTAGAATGAAAATAAAAGTAAGTTCAGATATTGAGAAGGCGAAATCTATCTTGAAGATGATTGAGAGCAGGGAGAGGTAAATAGAAGTCGTAGAGAGAAGTAGTGATGAGAGTCTTTCAACTGTCATTTGTGAAAATTATTATGAGATTATCAAGGAGATTTGCGTGGGTATTGCTTTAATTGAAGGATATAAATTTATTGGAGAAAACGCACATAAGGAACTGATTGAATTTATTAGGTATAGTGAATTGAGTGAATGGGAGAGTGGTATTGTTGATGATTTGAGGATGCGGAGAAATAAGAGCTCTTATGAAGGAAAGCAGATAGAACCTATATATTTAGATAATAATAAAAAGTCTTTGTTAGAGATAATTGCGAAATTGAAGGGAATTTTAAAAGATAAGCTCGGAGGAGAAACTTGAAATGATGAAAGTTGAAGATAAAGTAAAGGGATATTTAGCAAAGATAAAAAAGGAAAATGGGAAGATAAATGCTTTTTTGTCTTTGAATGAATCTGTATTAGAGGATGCGCGGAGAGTTGATGCAAAGAAAAAGAAAGGGCGACTTTATGGGTATGTTTTTGGAGTTAAGAGTAATATTAATGTTTTAGGTTTAATTGCTAATTGCGCTTCAAAGACTCTTGTTGATTATAGGGCGACTTTTGACGCTACAGTTATTAAGAAGATTAAAGAGGAGGATGGAGTTATAATTGGAATGCTGAATATGGATGAGTTTGCTGCTGGTAGTTCTGGGGAGTCAAGTGCTTTTGGAGCTTGTCAGAATCCTTTGGCTTTTGGGAAAATTCCCGGGGGCTCTAGTTCTGGGAGTGCGGCGGCTGTTGCTGCTGGATTTTGTGATGTTTCTTTGGGGAGTGATACCGGAGGTTCAATAAGAAATCCTGCTTCGCATTGCGGTGTTGTCGGTGTTAAACCTAGTTATGGATTAGTTTCAAGATATGGATTAATTGATTTGTCTATGTCTTTAGATCAGATTGGACCTTTGGCCAGAAATGTTTCTGATGCTGCTTTGGTTTTGGATGTTATTAGGGGGAAAGACGAGAAAGATACAATAACTTTTGAGAGTGAGAAGATAAAACTTTCTAAGACTGGGAAGATTAAGATTGGGGTTGTTAGAGTTAAAGGAGTTGAGCCAAGAATTCAGGAATTAGTTGATTCTAAAGTTGAGGAAATGAAGAAAAAATTTGGATGGAGTGTTAGGGAGATTGAGATTAAAGGAATTGAGCTGGCTGTTCAGACTTATTATCCTTTAGTTTATGTTGAGTTTTTCTCTGCTACAAGGAGATTTGATGGGAGGAAGTATGGAAAGAAGATTGAGGAGAGTTGCGGAGAGGAAGTTTTGCGTCGTATTTTGGGCGGGAGTGAGATTTCAAAGGCAGAGTTTTCTGGGAGATATTATGACAAAGCATTGAGGGTTAAGGAGCTAATTTCTGGAGAGTTTGAAAAAGCTTTTGGCAAAGTTGATTGTATTATAATGCCGACGGTTCCTTCTCTGCCTTGGGATGTTGGACAGGGAGCTAAAATGAGGGTTGAAGAAATTTATGCTGCTGATGCTTTGACTTGTCCTGTTAATGTGGCTGGGGCGTGTGCTGTTTCTATTCCTGCTGGTTTTGTAGAAGATATTCCTGTTGGAATGCAAATTGTTTGTGGTAAGTGGCAGGACTCAAAGATGCTTTCTATTGCGCGAGAGATTGAGGGATTGGGAGAGGTTTAGAGATTAAAAATCTCTAGTTCATTCTGCTTTTACAAGCAGAAGATTTAAATATTAGTTATACAATGTATAATTATGGTAGTCATTGAGACTAGATTGAAGAAATGGGGGAATTCATTTGGCGTAGTTGTACCTGTAGAGGTAATTGAGAAAGAGAAGATGAGGGAGAATGAAAAAGTTAGTTTAATAATTCTTAAGAATGGTGAGAAGGCCCTTAAAGAGACTTTTGGTATTGCAAAAGGAAAAATTCATAAAACTGGACAGGAGTTTAAAGATGAAGCAAGAAGAGAGTTATATTGAACCTTCTGCTTTCTTTTTTGATACTTATGCTTTCTTTGAAATAACTAAAAATAATGAAAATTATATTCCTTATATCTCTACAAAAATTGCTACTAGTAAGCTGAATATTTTTGAATTATATCATGGGTTTCTGAAGAATAATAATGAGGAATTAGCTAATATTCTTCTTGATAAGTATTATCAGTTTGTTATTGATTTTGATGAGAGGGTTATAAAAGAGGCGGCTAAAATGAAAAGAGAATTAAATAAAAGAGATTTATCCATGACTGATTGCATAGGATATGTAATGGCAAAGCAATTTGGGATAAAATTTCTTACGGGAGATAAGCAGTTTAAGGATATGGATAATGTGGATTTTGTTGTTTGAAACTGTAAAGTAAACCTTCTAACTTAACATAGTTCACATAGGATTGTTATAAATAATATTATTAATAATTCTTGATAACGACTGATTTGTTAATTAAAATGGACTTTTATTAAGGTTAAAAACTTAATAAGATGTTAAGTTTTACTAAACTTAACAGAAACAGAAGATTTAAAAGTTGGGATTTTTAGAGATTTGTATGAATGTTGACAGAGATGTTTGGGATAATGCAAAGATTTTGAAGGAATGTGGTTTTGATAGAGAAGCCATGAGGTATTATGTTACTATGAATAAAAGAGAATCAGATTATTATAGATTGAAGTCTCTTATCTGATGTTGTACTATAATGCTTTCTAATATTACTTTGTTTTCTCTTAGTATTACCTTTCCCCAAGTTAAACCCAATCAATTTAAAGCTTCTATGGCGTTTTTATTTGGTTCTACTATGGTTGGTATAGGTTATTGGAGTTATAATAATTTTATGCGAGGTTATATTAATCAGAGATTTAGAGAGGATGCTCGTGCTGTTGCTAGAAGAGAGAAAGGAATGGAAGGCACTATTTTTGGGTGAAGTTTGATTAGGGATTAAATTTATAATATCTTTTAGAGATGTTTTAAGATGGAAATTGCTGGAGTAAGAATAGAATTTTTGGGGCATTCTGGGTTTTTTATAGAAATGAAAAATGGGAAAACAATTGTTATTGATCCTTATAATATATCAAATACTTCTAATAAAGCTGATTTTGTTTTGATAACGCATAGCCATTACGACCATTGCAGTATTAAAGATATTGAGAAAGTTGTGAAAGAAGGAACAATAGCTGTTATTCCTGCAGATGCCCAGAGCAAGATAACTAAAGTAAATAATTTGCAAATGGAGATTGTTGAAGTTGGAGATGAGATTGAGCTTGACGGTGTTAAGATTGAAGTTGTGCCTGCTTATAATGTTGACAAAGATTTTCATCCAAAAAAAGAAGGATGGCATGGATATGTAATAAAGATGGATGAGATAATAGTTTATCATGCTGGGGATACTGATAAGATTCCTGAGATGAAGAAGCTTACTGGATACGGGAAAAAAGGGAATAGTTTTATTATTTTATTGCCTGTTTCAGGCACATATGTAATGGATGCTGAAGAAGCGGCAGGAGTTGCTTCTCTGCTGTCGCCTGATTTGGCTATACCAATGCATTATGGGGCTGGAGTCGCAGGGACGATTGAGGATGCTAAGAAATTTGTGGAATTGTGTAAGGAAGTTAATGTTAGGGCTGAGATTCTAGAGAAAATCTAGATCGCCTGCAGGAGACCCCTAATTATTATAAATCCTAAGATTGCTATGGCTGCTACTTTTATTATATCTATAATGGTGTCGTTTAGGTTATTTTTTCTTGCCATATTTTAAAAGCCTTATATCTGATTTAATATCTATTAGTTGTTCATGTATTTTAAGTTTTTCTTCAATTCTTTTTTGCTCATTCTCTAAGTTCTCTAGTTTTATATTCTTTTCAGATATTAAAATGAATATTATTAAGATGAATCCAATGGTTATTGCGATAATTCTATTTTCTTCTGAGATAAATGACCAAATAAACGATAAGATTGATAGCAGTCCTAGGATAAAATTTAGTGCTCTTGATTCCATCTTTTTGGCTAATGATTTTATTAGTCACTAACAAATATTTCATTCTCTCAAGGGTTAAGGACTTTTTTAACAGAACCGTGTTGGGGAATAGTTTTAAAAAGCTTTTTTTAGGTTTAATATTGGACATAGTTGATAGTGTATAAACTATAAAGATGTTCGGCGCAATTTGCCCGAGCCACTGAGCTCGTGATGAGTTTGAAAATTTCCTTCGGGAATTTTTGTGCGCCGAATTAATTAATTGAAACTATGTCTTATTTGCATGGAAATTGACAAGGAAAAAATAGCAAGAGAAAATATATTGAAGGATGGTGTTGAGATAGACGGGACTAAGATTGAGGGCTATGATTTTAACAATGGAGTTGATTATTCCAGAATTGTTGGAGCTTTTGGAACGAGCGGGTTTCAAGCATCTAATTTAGCTAGGGCGATGGAGATTACTAATAAGATGATTAAAGAGTGCGACAAAATTTATTTAGGATATACTTCTAATATTGTCAGCTCGGGATTGAGAGATGTTATAAGGTATTTAGTTGAGCACAAGAAAGTTGCTGTTTGCGTTACTTCTGGGGGAGGAATTGAAGAAGATATAATAAAGTGTTTGGGAGATTTTGTTTTAGGGGATTTCAGAGCTTCTGGAAAAGAATTGAGAGAGAAGGCGATTAATAGGATTGGAAATATTTTTGTTCCAAATTCAAGGTATTTGAGATTTGAGGAATTTGTTATGCCTGTTCTAGAAGAGCTTTACGATGAGCAAAAATCTTTAGGGAGGGCTTTGATGAGTTATGAAATTGTTTGGAAGTTAGGAGAGAAAATTAATGACGAGAAGAGTATTTGTTACTGGGCTTGGAAAAATAAAATTAAGATACATTGTATTAGTATTATGGACGGGAGTTTAGGAGATATGATTTATTTTTTCAAATATAAAAAAGGAAGAGAGGATTTTGCTATTGATGTTGCTTCTGACACTAAGGAGCTGAATGATTCAACTATTGGATTGAAGAAATCAGGGGTTTTAATATTGGGGGCAGGAGCTGTAAAGCATTCTATTTTGAATGCTCATCTGTATAGAAACGGGGCTGACTACGCTGTTTTTATAAATAATGCGCAGGAGTTTGACGGGAGTGATGCCGGGGCTGTTCCAGAGGAGGCGGTTTCCTGGGGGAAGTTAAAAATTGATTCTGAAAGAGTTAAAGTTTTTGGAGACGCGACAATTTTGTTTCCGATTTTGGTTGCAGAGAGTTTTGCAAAGCGAGATTCTTAGATGGGCTTAGAATTTATCTTTTATTCATATATTATAACGAGAGACCTAAATTTTTCCTCAAGCTATTTAGTTCTCTCGAATACGTCAAGACACCAAGAATGCTCTGAATTCGCATTCTTGGATGCGCTCAAAAATCTAAAATCTTATCAAGATTTTTGACGATGCTGACTATTGCATTCTTGAGCGCACCCAAGATTTGCATTGCAAGCAGATCTTGGTGTATCAACAGACAAAATGGTTAAATATTAAAGTCTGTTGATATAGTTAAAAGTTAAAAAGGGATGTTGTTTTTTGGGGAACATGAAGTATATTGATGCTTTTGATTTGAGAATTAGAATGGAGGAGATTGTTAGTTTGCTTGGGATGAGGCATATTGAACTAGATAGAGTTGAGTGCATAAGGAGTTTTGGCTCTAAGTCGCGGAGAACTCTTGCGAGATGTCATGCTTTAGGGAAGTTAATGCAGAGAGCAATGAAGACAA